>JBBSMO010000270.1:0-4385 GCA_038233155.1 Longimicrobiales bacterium | reverse complement strand
GTTGAATGCCTGGTATAAGAGCGCGCGATGCTGATCGAGTTGTTCCGGCGGCGTTTCGTGCGGGACCAGTTCGCGCAAGGCATCGGCGGCGTGTGTCAGAAAGCCGAACCGGGCGGGATTGGCGGGATCGGAGCCGGCAGACCGGGCTTCCTCCTGGAGCAGCGGAAAAAGGCGAGAATCGAAGTCAGGGCCGCTGAATGCGAGTTCGAACGGGGTCAGCCTCGCCTCGGGCGGGGGCGGCGGCGGGGGGCGAAGCGGATCGGAAGCCATCAAGAAAGCGCGGCTGCGGGCGGAGTGCAGACGGAAACGGACGGCCGGGTGGTCCGCCCGTTCAACCAGTGGAGCAGTGCGGGAAGCATCTCGTCGCGCGCCGCAGCGCCGACCACCAAGGCGGCGTGCGACAAATCGGCAGACCACCCGCCCGCGGTTCCCGCGACGAGCAGGGTACTGTCTGCCGATCCGAAACGGGCCGCCAGGTCCGCGACGGCAGCGGGCGGCGCAAGCAGGTCGCCGGCACCCGCAACGGCAAGCAGCGGCACACCTGCTTCGGCGAGCCGCGCCAGATAGTCCTCGCCGTCCTCGCCCCGCCACTCGCCCTCGAGATTCCAGCGCATCCAATGGTGGAGCAGGCGGGCGGGTTCGGGCTCGGGCCCCAGCCGCAGCGGCGCACCTGGCACCGGCAACGAGCCGCCCCAAGCCGTGCCCGCGCCGATCGCATACGCCCCGGCGCGGCGCCACCCGCGCAATGTGGCTGCGCCGGGCGCGCCGAGCAGGACGAGCCCCTCGAGCCGGCCAGCGGCTCCCGCGGAACCGGCGTACGCGGCGCCGGCCACACCGCCGGTGCTGTGCCCGATCCAGGTACAGCGGCTCGCATCACTGTGTGCGAGGACCGCCTCGACCAGCGCCGGCGCGTCGCGCCGGATCCAATGCTCGATGGTGCGGCGCGGAGCAACGTCACTCGCGCCGTGACCGCGCAGGTCGGCGAGCCACACGTCGAACCCGGCGGCGGCGAGTGCCGGGCCAAGACCGCGCCCGCCGCTGCCCAGCCACAAGCGGTGATTGCAGAAGGCGCCATGCACCAGCAGCAGCGGGGGTCGCCCTGCCCCGCCCGGCAGCCTGTGCAGAGCGAGCCGCACACCGTCGCTCGCCGTAGCGTATTCTAGCTGCCCGATCAACCGCTTTGCTCCCTGGCCCGTTCCGTAGATGCCGACACCGCAGGCGGCGCGCGGCGAAACAGCGACTTCAATGTGTCCAGCGCCCCCCGCTCACGCAGCAGCACCACGCACACATCGCCCGTCGCGCCGGAAACGCCTTCGAGTGAGAGAAAATGCACATCACCCGGTGCGCCGGGCAATGGGAAACGATACCGGTGCCCCCGAAGCCGAACTTCGCCGCCGCGGCCGCCGCCGGAGCGTTGCTCGATGAAGAGATCTCCGTCAACCTCCCACATACCCTCTTCAATGTCTTCCCCCACCCGGTAAAACAGGGGATCGAACGCTTTGCCCTGGCGACGGGCGAAGTTCTGGTCCTCGGCGTAGTCGAGAGCCTCGAGGTCGTCTTCCGCGGCGCCGTGCTCGATATGATGCCGAATCTCATGGGTGATCGTCTCCCAGATCTGCTCGTTCCAGTCCCAGTCCGAGTCGCGTTCGGCGAGCGCGGCAAAGGAGCCGTAGAACAGATGCACGACCGAGCGCACGATGCCCGTGCCGCCCACATCCGACCCGCCCATCTCCGAGCGGCACTCGCCCAACGTATAGACGTTCGGGAGCTGCGGGTGGGGGATGGACGCTTCTTCGACGATGAGTCCCTCGACACCCTCGCGATACTCGGCGGGAATATCCCGGAAGACGTTTCGGGCTCTCGTGTCGAACTCGTCAAAGTTCATCGCCTCATGCCCGGGCAAGGGCGGAAGATGCGAAAAAGGCGGCGCAGAGGCCGCCCGGCTCGTTCATCGGTCTGCCTGGCGCGAGGGTGTCACCTGCCGGGCGCTATCGCGATGCCGCCGGCCTGCGGCCCGACCTCTGCCGACGCGATACGGCGCGCAGTCGCCAACTCTATGACATCTACCTTGCCGGGGTCAGGCCCAATGCCCTCGACCGATACAAAGGCGTATCGCGAATCGCCCGTCACGGCGACCCCATGCGGCAGAATCGCGCTGGCGGGGACTCGCGCGAGCGTTTGCGACGTGGCCAGATCGATGATCTCCGTGGCCGGCTCGCCGCGATTCTTGAGCGTCGCGAGCAGGAGCCTCCCGTCGGGAGACGCCGCAAGATTGTACGGGTTGTCGCCCGTTGAAAAGCGGCGCGAAACCCGCCACTCGCCGGTGTCGACCTCGAGAACTTCGTTGCTCTTGTTGCACGCGACATACACTGCATTGCCTGTCGCGGCAGGCTCCGCCCAAGTCGGAGAGCATGCGCGGGCCGCGTCGTGCTGCATCGGTCCGGCCGCACTCGCCGGCCGGAACGGGCCCTCATGGCCCGGCCTGAGCGAGAAACGCGCCGAGACCTCGCCGGTGGCAACATCGATCTCGACCAGCATGTCGTCCATCATACAAACCGAATACTGCTTGGTCCCCGCCGGGTTGATGCGGCTCCCGTGCGGCATGGTGCAGGTCTCCGTGCGGGCGACCTCGGTCATGGCCGGCAGAAAGACCTTGGATACCGAACTCGGGACGTGGTCCCCGTGCAGGTTGAAGTTCGACACGAAGGCGAACTGGCCGTCTGGCGTGACGGCCACCGTCGCCGGGAAGAGGCCAAGCGGGGTGCGGGCAACCACATCTCCCGTCGCGGCAGAAATCTTCCAGAGCGTGCCGAAGGGGGTGCCGTGCGCGAGCGTGACGTAGATGAACTGCCCGTCGGGAGATACCGCCAGCCCGTGCGGCCCGTCCAGATCCGCGGGGCGGATGCCGACTTGGGTTCGCTCCTCGACCGTCACCCGGCCGCCGGCGAAGCGGATGCGCGCCACCTCGTCTGCAGATTCGCTTGCCACATACGCGACGTAGCCGGCTTCCGGCCCGGGCCCGGGTGCTGCCCCGCTGCCCGGTGCGCATGCTGCCGCGGCCGCACAGAGCAGACCATAAACCACCCTGCGCATGATCAGTTCGCCGGTACGAGGCGGGCGATCCACAGCCCGGAGTTGAAGTCGGAAGCGTACACGAGGCCGTCAAAGACCTGCGGGCCCCAGGTGAACGGCGCATCCGGCACGTACGCGTTCGCATCGCCGGTCGAAAGCACGGCAATCTCGCGATCCTGGCCGCGCAGGTTGCCGCGCAAATCACCGGACACATCGATGGCGCGCAAGCCGCCGTTGTAGTACGCAATGTACAGCGTGTCGTTTTCGACCCAAAGGTTGTGCGCGCCCGCACCCGGCAGCTCGTACTTGGCGACCTCTACGGGGTTCTCGAGGTTACTTGCGTCTATCACGTGGATGTAGCCGCCGGGCACGACCTGCTCGTTCGGACTCGCGTTCGGCGGGAAGATCTCGTCGCCGACGAAAATGTAGCGGTTGCCAGCCTGGTTCGTATACGGCAGCGCGACGTGCGTGTTGCCGTAGCTCCGGCCCCGCCATTCGGTGCGGTAGCGGTACTGCCCGACGAGCTCCGGCTCGGTGGGAGTCCCCCCCTTGATGCCGTTGCCCACATCCAAAATGATCAGGCCGTCGTCCCAGTACGAAACGTAGGCAATGCCATCTTCCACCCAGATGTCGTGCAGCGACTTCGCGTTGCTCACCGGCACGCCCCAGCGGCCTACTTGCCGCGGGTTCTTAGGATCTGCGATGTTGATGATGTGGATGTCCGAAGTGCCGTTGTGTACGGCGTACACCAGGCTGTCCACGATGAAGGTGTTGTGAACACCGCCGGTTACGGTTTCGAAGAACTCGGATGCGACGGCCGGGTGCGCCGGGTCCGCCAGATCCAGCACCACAATGCCGTTGCGCCGGCTGGACGCGCCTTCGCGGGTGATCACCGCCAACGTCCCTTCTTTGTTGACTTTGACATCGTTGACTACGCGCGCATCGACCTTGACGGAATCGGTGAGAACCGGATTAGCGGGATCGGTGACATCCCACGCATACATGCGGTCGCCGTAGCAGCCGTCGCAGCCGCCCCAGGTGCCGGTGTACGCATACACACGGTTGTCCGGCGCGCGGAATACCCACAGATCAGATGTGTGCGTCTTTTCTACCGGCCCCCGCCCCACAACTTCGAAGCGGCCGGGCAGGTTGTCGGACATCCCCACGGCACCGCTGCCAGGCACGGGTGTCGTCCCAGGGATGATCGCGGTCCCGGCGCTGCAGGCTGCGAGGGCGGCTGCCAGCGCCGCGCCAAGGAAGTTGCGAACGGATGCAATGGTCATGTCGTTTCGGATCAGGGGGTTGCGGATGTT
>JBBSMO010000269.1:0-4388 GCA_038233155.1 Longimicrobiales bacterium | reverse complement strand
TGAGGCGTGCTGCAGAGCGTCTGCGGTGCCCAGGAGGCGGGGGCTGCCGCCTTGCACTTCGGCTTCGACGACGAGGAGCAAGCCATGGCGCTGGAGTACCTCGCCGATCACCTCTTCGTGATGATCGGCGAGCCCGTGCGCCAGGAAGTACGCGTCACCCGGCCGGTCTTCCGCCGCGTAGCGCAGCAGCAGCTTGGCGACGATTTCATCGGCGCACGAGTAGTCCAGCACCCGCACCTGGGTGAAATCAAGCACCGACAGGCAGATCTGGCGCTCTCTGGTGAGTTCGACGATCTGGCTTTCGACCCCCAGGCGCACCGCGCGACCGGTGGGCCGCGTTACCAAGTTGCTGTAGAACGAGGTGACGGTGCGGCGGTGGATGCGGGTCAGGTCGATCGCAAAGGGGGCGATGCGGCGCTCGCGCGGCACCGGCTCAGCCGTCACCGCCGCCGAACTCGACGCGCTCGATCTTGTCGCCCTTGTCGAGTTGCTTGACCACATCCATCCCGTCGGAAACCTTTCCGAAAACGGTGTGGACGCCGTCCAGATGCTTCGCGGTCCGCTCGTCCAATACGATGAAGAACTGGCTGCCGCCCGTGTCCTTGCCGGAGTGCGCCATGGACAGCGCTCCCGTCTCATGCGTGTGCGGGTTGCCCTTGGTCTCGCACTTGATCGTATACCCGGGGCCGCCGGTGCCGATCTGCCGGTCCGTGAGCGGCTTATCCTTGGTGAGCGGGTCGCCGCCCTGCACCACGAACCCGGGAATCACCCGATGAAATACGATCCCGTCGTAGAAGCCATCACGAATCAGCTTCTCGAAGTTTTCGACCGTTTTCGGCGCATCTTCCTCGAAAAACTCGACGTCGAAGCTGCCCTTGTTGGTCTCAAAAGTCGCCTTCTGCATTCAATCTCCTGTGCGTGTGCGCCAGCGGGTCAGTCCCGCGCGGGCAATACAATGAGGATCTGCGAACCTGGAAATGCCGCGAGATCGGTTTCCATCGGGGGCGCCGAATCCCACTCGGGGATGTCGGCGATGCGCGCGCTACCACTGCGGATCGCGACCTTACCGCCCCAACGGCCAACCTGCCGCCGAATCTGCTTGATGCCCTGCCCCCGCCCGGGGTCGCGGAAGCGCGTCGTGCCATGGATGAAGGCCGCCTCGAGCGCGGTAGCGTCGCTCCAGCGGTCGCCGAAGCGCACCGAGTGCTCTTTCGCCAGCGAGCTGCGAAAGCCGATCCCCAGGTCCATCACTGCGATCACCACCACCTGCCGCCGCAGTTGCGGGATCCCTTTGTACGTCTGGATCCCGACCCAGCCGCCTGCCTCGGCGTGCTCGATGATGTTCTGGCAGACCTCGGAGAGGATCATGCTGAACATGGCGGCATCGCCCCGCGAATAGCCGAGCTTCTGGGTAAGAATCGCGCCCGCCCGCTCCTGCACATGGTCGATCACCCCGTGCACGTCCTCGTGCGAGCGGATCGGCGTGATCTCGAGCAGCACCGGCGACTTCGCGGTTGGACGGCGCGCCGGCGGGGCGTTCGGCACCTCGAGCACCCCCTGCGCAGCGCCTATGAAGCCCATCCGCGACAGATAGCTGACCACCTCCGAAGACTCCGGCAACTGCAGCAGCGGGAGCGCATCGCCGCTGCGGAGTGTGTGGCCGAGCGCGAGCAGCCCGATCATTCCGTACGGATCGGCCCAGCGCACATGCCGGGCGTCGATCAGCGCACCCTCGCCATTGGTGCCTTCCGCGGCGGCGACCAGGCTATCGAATGCCTCTTGGTCGAGGCTGGCCGGAGCGTTGAGGATGCGTCTCATCGGGCGGAGAAGGGGGCGCGTTTTGGGGAACCCGAAAGGTAACACCCGGGCCCGCCGCCGGGTAGCCGCAAAACCCGCTACGCGCTCAGCCGCCGTGTAGATCCCGCCCCTGCAGGTGGTGCCGCAGCCCTTCGGCTCCCGAAAACCCTACGTTGGCGGCTGCGGCGCGCGTCGCGGCTTTCAGAGCGATCTGCACCGAATCCCCCGCCAGCAGCCCGAGGAAGAAGGTCGCACCCCACACGTCACCGCAGCCCGTCGGGTCGCCGGCTAACGCACCAGCCGGCACCGGCGCATCCAACCACTGCACCTCTCGCGTGCCGGCCGCGCTCGGATGTGTTTGCGATTCCGGCACCCGCCACCAGTCACCCCCGCCGTCACCCCCGCCACGAACGCAGCATCGGGCACCTCGTTCCCCTTGCGTCACCGCAAAGGCCGACACTCCGCCGCGCACCGCGCGCTCGACAAAGTCTTGCGGATCCGCGCCCGGCCCGGCGAGCAGCGCGACCTCGTCTTCGTTCACCTGGACGAAGTCGCAGCAGCGCAACCATTCCTCTGCATCGGACAGACGCGCGGGCTGCCGCTGGCCCTCATGCGGCGGCCCTAAAAGCAGCGAGTGCAGATCTGCGTAGATGGGGCCGCCGAACTCCGCGCGCAGCGCCTGCAGAGTCGCGAGGTCCAGTTCGTAGCCCGAGATGAAGTTGATGAACAGCGCGTCCAACTCCGCTACGACCGGCCGCAGCTCGCCCATCGTCCAGGGCGGAACTCCGCCGCTCATCAGCTCGCCGCGACGCGCGGCATCTTGGTAGTGCAGTGTCACACGATTGTTGGGTTCGGGCACGGTGCGGACGCCGCCTAAATTCGCGATCCCTTCTAGTCCGGCGAGGTAGTTGCGTCCAACGGCACCGAGGTCGGCGCCCAGCTTGATCAGCGGGCGGATCTCCCAGCCCCCGTCCTCCTCCACCCCGGCCGCGAGCGCCTCGAGCGAATACGCGATGCCGCCCCACCCCTCCGCCGGGGCCGCGGGAGGAAGCAGGTGGATGCGGTCCCAGACCAGAGTGCCGAGGACGCCGAGGCGGCTCGGGCGTGAACCAGCCGAAAGGACAGCCGCGGAGAAGCTCGCCATATACCAGCGTACACTGATGGTCAGCTTACGCCGCCGGGTCGCGCCCGCGACGGCCGACGACACGTGCAGCGTATCCACAGCGAGCGGTTCGAGCCTTCTCGCCTCCGCAGTTCGTCTGGCATGCTGCGCCATCGGTGCCGTACAGGCGAACCCAGTCTACTGCTACAAAGCGGGCGTGCGGTCGTGCTTCCGGCGCGCACCGCCGCCGCGCGGGCAGCAGTCAAGTTGCCCTGCATGCACAGCGGTGGTATGCTGAGCAAACGCTGGCGGGGCCGGGCATCCGGCTCCTTCCTGCAACGGGGAGTTAGCGGCATGAGGGTCGATCTGACAATGGGTTTTCTAGTTTTGGCCCTGGTTGTCATGCCTGCGGTGGGTTTAGCGCAGTCCTGGAGCGGCCCCCTGATGAGCTCGCCCGTGACGCAGAACCAGTGGGAGGTGCACACCGTGGAAGCGCCGCAGGCCGGAGTGGGCGTGATAGCCGCCTGGCGCCCAAGTTCGGTACCGCAGCTTCGGTTCCGCGCTGCTCTCCAGCCGGGAGCGGTCGGTGCGCGCGGGAGGCCTTGGTATGCACTTCCAGCCGCAGGAGCGGTGATCGGGACCGTCGCAGGTGCGGTGATTATGTATGATCTATGCGCGTGAGAGGTGTGCCACGCCACGCTCGCGTTTCCTCTATTCTTTTCAGTCGCGGGAGCAGTTGTTGGGGCGGGGGCTGAAGGTATTTTGCGACTCGTAGGGTGGTGAGGTTGCGAACCTCCCTGCGGGGCTGGCTGCAATCACCGGCCAGTCGGATCACTGCACCCGCTTGTAGTCGCGAGTACCAAAGCCGCCGCAAGGGAAATGGCAGCGACGCTTAACTGACCTTTTGCTCGCACGCGTCCGGAGCAATCTGCCCCGTACTTGAAGCCCGTGGTGTAACATTGTGCCGACGGGAGCTATCATCGACACAACGCTTCGTCTGGCGCAATGTCACCTGTGTTCCCCCCAAACTCCTACACCTCGCCGAACTTCTCCTTCTTGAACACGGCCGCGGCGCCGACCACGCCCGCCGTGCCGGGCAGCTCCGCGGAGACGATGCGGCAGCGTTCTTCCGCCGTCCGGAAGGCGCGGCGGCGCACCTCGGCGCGCAGCGGCCCGAACAGATGGTCGCCCGCCCGCGTCACCCCGCCAGCGATCACCACCATCTCCGGGTTGAGGATGTTGATGATGTTGGCGATGCCCGCGCCGAGGAAGCGGGCGGTGTCCTTCATGACCTCCGTAGCGTAGGCATCTCCACCTACGGCCCCTTCGTAGACGGTCGCGGCGGTGATCTGTTCGAGGTGGCCATCGACCAAATTCACTAGCGCGGTTTCCACACCCGCCTCGATCCCCTCGACGGCGCGCAGGGCGATGGCGGGACCGGAGGCGTACGCCTCGAGGCAGCCGTAGTTGCCGCACTTGCAGCGGCGGC
>JBBSMO010000268.1:0-4395 GCA_038233155.1 Longimicrobiales bacterium | reverse complement strand
GTAGAAAAGGAGAGCGCGCTGGGCGGCACCTGCCTCCGCGTCGGGTGCATCCCTTCGAAGGCATTGCTGGACTCGAGCGAGCTGTACGCGCAGATCCAGCACAAGGCCAATGAGCACGGCATTTCCGTTGCGGAGGCGAGCATCGACGTTGGCAAGATGCTGAAGCGCAAGGACAAGGTGGTCACCTCGCTGACCCAGGGCGTTGCCGGCCTCTTCAAAAAAAACGGTATCGAGTGGGTGAAGGGGTTCGGCCGCCTGACCGCCGCGGATACGTTCGAGGTCGAAGCCGCGGGCAAAAAGCGCACGCTGAAGGCGAGCAAGGTCCTGCTCGCGACCGGCTCGGCACCCGTCGAGCTCCCCTTTTTGCCCTTCGATCAGGAGCGGATTGTCGACAGCACGGGCGCGCTGAACTTCCCCGAGGTGCCGAAGCATCTGGTGGTGGTCGGCGGCGGCTACATCGGTCTCGAGCTCGGCAGCGTCTGGCTGCGCCTAGGCGCGAAGATTACGGTGCTCGAGGCGCTGCCGACCATCATCCCGGCGATGGACGACGAGATCGTCAAGGCTGCGGATAAGATCCTGCGCAAGCAGGGCTTCGACATCCGCACCGGCACCAAGGTGACTGGCGCGGAGCGGGAGGGAGATGTGGTTCGCGTCGAGGTCGCGGGCGGCGAACCGATCGAGGCGGACCGCGTACTCGTCGCAGTCGGCCGCCGCTCGTTCACGGACGGGATGGGCTTCGAGGAGGCCGGGATCACCGTCGAGAAGGGGGTGATCCAGGTGGACGAGCGCTTCCGCACCGGCGTAGGCGAAGTCTACGCGATCGGCGATGCCATCGGCGGCGCGCTGCTCGCCCACAAGGCGGAGGAGGAAGGGGTCGCCGCCGTCGAAAACATGGCGGGCAAGCACGGGCATGTGAACTATGACGCGATTCCCGGCGTGGTCTACACCTGGCCGGAGATTGCGTCCGTCGGGCTCACCGAAGCGGAGGCGCGCGAACGCGGCGACATTCGAACCGGCAAGTTCCCCTTTCTAGCCAACGGGCGCGCCAAGGCGATGGGCGAGGCGGACGGCTTCGTCAAGATCATCGCCGACGCGAAAACAGACCGGATGCTGGGGGCGCACATGATCGGCCCGCGCGCATCGGACATGATCGCCGAGCTTGCGTTCGCCGTTGAGATGCAGGCAACGGCGGAGGACATCGCGCGCAGCGTGCACGCGCACCCGACCCTCCCGGAAGCGGTAAAGGAAGCGGCGCTGGGGGTAGACGGGCGCATGATTCACATGTAGTGTTCCCGGAGCAGCGGGAGATGATGGCGGAGATGGGAGGCGCGGCAATGCAGAAGCTGCGCGAAATGCTGGATACGGGCACGATCGAGACTATGATCCAGGTCAAGGAGGTGCGGGTCAACCAGGGCCCGCCGGACAGCGAAATACCATGAAACGACGGGGCAGCGATGCCATCGACTGGCGCGGGATGCCGGGGGCCGACGGGCGTATTCACGTCGAGCTGCCGGACCCGTTGCAGGTCGAGTTCTTCAAGCGGATGATTCCGGCCGAGCGCGTAGCCGCGGCATTCGGAATGGCTCGCTTCGCGCGGCGGTTCATACGCGCGAACATCCGCGGGCTATATCCGGAATGGACACCGGATCAAGTCGATACCGCAGTAGCGGAAAGGTTTCTTGGACACGCAGGATGAGCTGCTGCGATACCTCGTTGATGTTCTCGAGGATCTTCAGCTACCCTATGCGATCGTCGGCTCAGTCGCCGCGATGGCGTACGGGGAACCACGGCTCACACGAGACATTGACGTTCTGGTGCACTTGCTGGCCAACCGAGTGTCTGACATGCAGTCGTGGTTCGTGCCGCAGGAGTTCTATTTCAACAACATCGCCGCCGCGGCCGCTACCCGAGAGGGCGGGCAGTTCAACATCATCCATCCCTCTTCGGGCTACAAGATCAATGTCTTCGTAGGGGAGGATGCACATCATCGAGCGCAGCTCGACCGTGCGCTTCGTGTCAGAGTCCTTCCGGATGCTCTCGTCTCCCTTGGCTCCCCCGAAGATGTGATTCTCAGCAAGCTCGACTACTACCGTATGGCGGAGTCGCCCAAGCACCTGCGCGACATCGCGAGCATGCTGCAGGTGTCCGGCGAGCAGATCGACCGCGACCGGATTCGCGCGGAGGCCGGGGCGCGTGGCACGCTGCACACCTGGGAAGCGATTGTCGAGCGGGTGGATGCGGCGGGCAAGTAGCTTTCTCTCTCAAAGCTTGCTCGACATCGGCCGGATAGGCGGCCTCGTCGCACCCGACGTGGGTAATTGGGCTCCCTGTACAACTCACGAGCGTCCGGAAGTACGCGGAGCGGGTCGCGAAGAGCTGACGAACCGGCCTCCCCCGTCGCGCGGGGGAGGCCGCTCAACTCCGGTGGCCGGATCAGCGCTCCTTGATCGACTTCAGCAGCTCGGCGCGGCGGTTTTCGTCGATCTCCGTCATGCCGTGATCTCGGCGGGCGTGCTCGCGGACGCTGGCCATCAGCTCTTCGGTCGTTTCAGCGCGGCTGATGTGCGGGCAGTCGGCGATGAACTCGCCACAGTGGATCTCCTTCATGGTGCTCCTCCGCGTTCGGTTGGGGCGAAAAGTGCCTGGCACTATGCCGGCACAGGAATTATTGTGCCGTGGCCGGCATGATCCGGATCGTGCCTTCGAAGCAGGAGTTTTCCGGGTCCACCAGCTGTCCTTTCTCATGGACACGCGCGCCCTCGAGGTGACCTTCAGCTACCGTCCCGTTCATCACGACCGCGCCGGTGGCGGTGTTCAGGATGCCGCTGAGATCGGCAACAAAGGACTCATCGTCGGCGGTGACGATCCACTTGAAGCGCACGTGCCAGATCGCGCCGGTAACTTCCAGGTACGTCAGGCGGGTCTCGAGGTCGCCGACGATGTCACCGGTGACCGCGCCGTTCCAGATGCCGGCCGGATCGGTGATGCACTTCCGGAAGCCGAGCCGAACGGGCTGGTGCGGCGCGTCGGCCGCTTTGCCGAACGCAGCCGTTTCCGGCAGGATTGCTGAGGGCGTGTCGGCGCAGGCCGCGAGCGCGAGCACCGCGAAGCTCGATAGCGCGGCGACAGTGCACAGGGAGGCTCTCGCGATACTCTTGCAGGCACTTCGGCTATTAGCGAAGAGGCCGCGGGCCATAAGACGCTGAATGTACGCTTCCTCGTAAATTTTCATCTCGATTCTCCGGTTGTGAAACTACGAAAATAGATAGGCGATGTGTCACTAAGCAGAAACCGTCACTGCTCCCCCGCCGCCATGCTGCTGTTCCAAATGTCGCGGTGCAGCTTCCAGCGGCCGTCCTCTTTCATCCAGATCACGACGTACTTGCCGCGGTCCATCATCTGCCCCCCTTCGCCGCTGAGCGTGTAGCGCCCCACTTCGACCGCGGTGTCACCACAGCTTTCGACCTCAACGGTTTCGAGCGTCGCTTTCTTGATTCCCATATCGAAGGCGCCCTGCCAAAAGCCGGCAATAGCGTCATGACCGGTAACCACGTCGCTGCCGGTGGGAAGGAGCTGCCCTTCACGCGTGTAGAGGTCTGCCATTCCCTCTGCGTCGCCGTGCTTGAAGTTGGCCTCAAAGCCCTGCCGGTTAGCGTTCTCGATCTCCTGGCGGAGAGATGTAGCGTCGGTAGCCATCGTTTCCTCTGCTGGGTGGTTGGGTAAGCTCAGTGCTTCTACGCTCGCGCCCGCTCGATCGCCTCGAGCCCGCGCACCTCGGTGACGTCATAGAAGCGCGCCTCGGGCGGCTCGCTCACAAGGTCGCCCACCGCCTCGAGAAATTGGCCGACGTGCTCGCTGCGGAAGTGTTCGTCCATGCAGCCGCGGTCCCGCCACTCTTCGACGAAGCTGAAGGCGTTCGGGTTCTCGACATCTTGATAGAGGCGGTCCTGAATGCACCCCGCTGCGGCGCGGGTGGGTTCGAAATCTCCTCGCGCACGAGGCGCAGCAGTTCATCCTTCATTTCAGGCTGGGCGACAAGCCGTACGGCTGCGGCAATCATAGGCACCTCCGCTAAAAAGGGTTGATCAAGGCGATCCATGTCCGCTGAACTAGCTCAGTCCCAGCACCCGCTTTCGCTTCCTGCCTGCAATGTCCCAGGGGGGTACCGGAAATCGGCGGGGCTGTTGTTCTGATTTCTTGCGACCTCGAGCGCTCCGTTGACATAGATCGCTCCGTTCCAGCCGTCCGGACCGCGAGTTCCGGGATCGGCCGGTATCGCGCCGCGATTGCATTCTCCCCCTTGCAAACGGTCTTCCGGCGCACCGGTAAACGGATCTAGCCAGCGGCCATCTGTCCCCTCGCATGCGGACCCGGGGCCGCCGTGAGGCCCAGGAT
>JBBSMO010000267.1:0-4399 GCA_038233155.1 Longimicrobiales bacterium | reverse complement strand
TGCTCGAACAAGGCGCCAAGGTCGAGATCGAGGCGACCGCCGTATTGCCCACATGAGCGGAGTGGCGGCTGCTTTACCGAAGCCTTCCGGCAATCGCCAAAACCCGGCGCGCCTGCTACCCGTTGCCATCGTGCAGGATGAGGTGGCGCCCGATCTCGAACACTCCCTCGAGCGGACCGGCGAGCTGGCCCGCCGCGCCGCGGCCGGCGGCGCGCGCCTGATCGTCTTTCCGGAAACTTGGATCCCCGGCTACCCCGCCTGGCTGGACGTTTGCCGCGACGCCGCGCTTTGGGATCATGCACCTACCAAGCGCGTCTTCCGCCGAATGGCCGAAAATTCTGTAGTTGTGGGTGGCGCCGGCGGCAGGGCGCTCGCGGAAATCGCCCGGACGTGTTCGGCGACTCTGGTCGTTGGCATTTGCGAACGCGTAGAAGCAGGCGCAGGCCGCGGCACTCTGTTCAATTCGCTGCTGACGTACGGGCCGGATGGCACACTGCTCAACCACCATCGCAAGCTGATGCCGACCTATTCCGAACGCATGGTGTGGGGCACCGGCGACGGCAGCGGTCTGCATGCTGTAGATACGCCGGAGGCCCGGGTGGGCGGGCTCATCTGCTGGGAGCACTGGATGCCGCTCGCGCGGCAGGCACTGCATGAGGCAGGCGAAGACATCCATGCCGCCGTTTGGCCGACCGTGCATGAAAAGCACCAGATCTGCAGCCGCCACTATGCGCTCGAAGGCCGGTGTTTCGTTCTCGCCGCGGGCTCGCTCATGCGCGCCTCTGCGCTCCCGCCCGAGCTCGAGCCGCACCCCGGGCGCGTTCCCGATGCGGACGGCTGGGTGCTCCGCGGCGGCAGCGCGATCATCGCGCCCGATGGCTCGTATCTCGCAGGCCCCGTCTACGACGAGCCAGCGATTCTGACCGCCGCCCTCGACACCGGCCAGATCCGCGAAGAATTACTCGCGCTGGACGTAGCGGGGCACTATTCGAGGCCGGATGTGTTCGAGTTCAGGATTCGGACCGGCGAAGGCGTGTCCGCGGAGGCAAGCGGCCCCGGTGGCACGTAGACGGGAGATCCTTCGCTGCGCTCAGGATGACAAAGACGGCGCACGACAAGTCCGCCCTTGTCATCCTGAAGGAGCCTGCGACGGAAGGATCTCCTGCGGCTCGAAAGCACAACTTCTCGCCATTGCTGAAAACGACATTCCGCCGCCACGGGCCGCGGTCGCTTCTCGTTTCTACCCTACCCGCAAACCTTCAGCTTTCCCGGAGAACATGCCAAAAGCAACCTGGAACGGCGAGACCATCGCCGAAGCGAACGACGATCAGATTGAAATTGTGGAAGGAAATGTGTACTTCCCGCCGGCTGCGGTGCGGACCGATCTGCTGCAGCCGAGTGACACCACGAGCCAGTGCCCGTGGAAGGGGGAGGCGAGCTAATACAGCATCCAGGTGGCTGGCGAGACCAACCAAGATGCTGCCTGGTACTACCCGGAGCCTAAAGAAGCCGCGAAGCAGATCGCCGGCTATGTCGCCTTTTGGCGCGGAGTAGAGGTCTAGAGGTGAAGTGCCCGCCGGCCGTCTAACCCACGTTAAGGATCTCGGCGAGCTGTTCGGGGGTGAGCTCGCCGTCCGTGCGGCGGCCCAGTCGCCTTCGCCCCTTGGACGCCCGGCTGACGGGCGCCGTCGGCGTGCTGATCGTTTCCTCGGTTACATCCCCGAAGCCGTAGCCAGGCAACTCGACCCGCGGAATGGGGCGGCCGATATGGTGCTCGATGGTGCGCACATCACCTATTTCCCCGGCGGACATGAAGGTGATGGCATCGCCGGTTTCACCGGCGCGAGCCGTGCGCCCCACACGGTGGACGTAGCTGTCCGGGTCGCGCGGTACGTCGTAGTTGATGACGTGCGAGATCCCCTCCACATCCAGCCCTCTTTGGGCAACATCCGTGGCGACCAGAATAGAGGCACTGCCGTCCTTGAAGGCATCCATCGCGCGAACACGCTCCTTCATGTGGCGGTCACCATGCAGCAGCGCCACCTGGAGATTTTCCTTGCGTAGCCTGGCAGCTACCCGGTCGGCACCCGCCTTGGTGCGGGTAAAGACGAGGACCGAGTCCATCCCCGGTTTCTTCAACAGCTCGAGCAGCAACGGCATCTTTTGGCGTGCCTCTACGGGGTAGACCCACTGCTCTACGCCCTCGGCAGTCGTCGCCTGCGGCGCCGCCTCCACAGATGCGGGGTCGCGGAGATGCTCGTACGCCATCGACTTCACTCCGTTGGGCAGCGTGGCCGAGAAGAGCATGGTCTGCCTGTCCTTGGGACAATGCCGCAGGATCTCGTTGATCTGCGGGCGGAAGCCCATGTCCAGCATCCGGTCCGCCTCGTCCAGAACGAGCACCTCGAGTTCATCCAGCTTGATGTTGCCGCGGTCTAGGTGGTCTATCAACCGCCCTGGCGTAGCGACCAGCACATCGAAGCCCGCTTTCAGGTCCCGCACCTCAGCCCGTACCGAGGTACCGCCATACACCACGCCCACCCACAGCTTCATGTGGCGCGCGTACTGCTTCGCCGCTTCGGCAACCTGGATGGCGAGCTCGCGCGTAGGGCAGAGCACCAGCGCCCGCAGCCCGTCTCCGTCCGCCAGCTTTTGCAGCAATGGAAGGATGAAGGCAGCGGTTTTCCCCGTGCCCGTCTGCGCTCGCCCCAGCAGATCCCGCCCCTCGAGCGCAAGGGGAATCGCCAAGCCTTGAATAGGGGTTGGCTCTTCGTAGCCAAGCTCCTTCACAGCTTGCACCAAACCTGGTACAAGGCCCAACTCTTTGAACGTCATACTCGTCAATTGACAGGGAAAGGTAGATACTCGGCTGGTGCTACACCGCAGCCGCGGTTTGGTGCGCCCTGCCCCGGCGCAACACAATGGCTCGAGGGCTTCTTCAACACGCCTCAAGGTGATCACAACTAGCCGGCCTAAACCTCCGGCGCGTCCTTTGCGGCAGCAGCTGGCAGCGCCACCACGGCCGCTTGCCACTCCGGCGCTTGCGGCGGCGGCGGCGCAGCACGATGTTGCAGTTAGCCGGGCCATCGCCCGGCGCACCTGCCCTGCTTGCAAAGGAACATCGCCATGCCCGCTGCCACCAGCTCGACCCCTGACCAGATGCAGCTCGCTTTCGGAGATCTGGACCGCGAGCTGGATGCGACCCGCCGTATGCTCGAGCGGGTACCCACCGAGCAGCTCGCGTGGAAACCGCACGCCAAGTCGATGAGCCTCGGCGAGCTCGCGTTGCACGTCGCCAACCTGCTCTACTGGCAGATCACCACCTTGCAGGATGACGAGTTTGACCTCGCTGCATCTCCGATGCCGCTCGCCGCCCCAGAATCGCAGGACGAGATCCTGAACGCTTTCGACCAGAATCGCGAGACGTTGCGGCAAGCTATCGAAGGGACTACCGAAGAGGCGCTCGGCCACCCGTGGACCTTGCGCCATGGCGAGCAGGTCATCTTCACCGAACCCAAGCACGCGGTGTTCCGGACCTGGGGCACCAGCCACATCGTTCACCATCGCGGTCAACTCAGCGTTTATCTGCGGCTGCTCGATGTGCCGCTGCCGGGCACGTACGGCCCCAGCGCCGACGAACAGCCCGGCTGACCGGCGCAACTCCGGCGGCAATGGTTCGCCGTTTCCCTGCATACCCGGATCCTGCCATGACATACGCCCGCTGGTTCGCCCTTGCGAGCTTGCTCTGCGCCTGCGCGCCCCATACGGGGCAACCCGCCGCACCCGAGCCCGGAAATCCTCCGGCGGGCGGGGCGGCGCCGGCGGAAGCTCCGCCCGGCACCGACATATTTCTCGCCGAGCTCCGCGAGCAGGGGCCGGTGCTACAGGTGGCCGGCGAGCCGCGCAACCTCACGCGGCGCGCCGGCTACGACAACCAGCCCAGCTTCACGCCCGATGGCAGCGCCATCCTCTATACCTCCATTCGCGACGGACAAACCGATATCTTCCGTTACGACGTTTCCAGCGCCACGGCTGCGCGCGTCACCAGCACGCCCGAAAGCGAGTACTCGCCCCTCGTCATGCCGTCGGGGGATGCGATCTCCGTGATCCGCGTCGAAGCGGACTCTACCCAGCGGCTCTGGCGCTTTCCGCTCAAGGGCGGGACGCCGGCCTTGGTCCTCGAAGATATCATGCCCGTCGGCTATCATGCGTGGGCAGACGCTGGCACTCTCGCGCTCTTCGTTCTCGGTGAACCGGCCACGCTACAGATCGCCGGCACCAGAACGGGCACCGCGCAAATCGTCGCGCGTGACATCGGCCGCTCGTTGCACAAAATCCCCGGCCGCAACGCGATCAGCTTCGTGGACAAAAGCGCCGGTGAGGACTGGTGGATCCGTAG
>JBBSMO010000266.1:0-4419 GCA_038233155.1 Longimicrobiales bacterium | reverse complement strand
TCAGTCTCAGAATTTTTTATGCTCAACGCCATCCGCACCTCCCCCATTGGTCAGGTAGAACGATAATGGGATTATACCCTCCGAGATACCCCCAGCTACATTCCAAACGCGCGTCACCGACTCGAGCCAAACTCCAAGGTTTTCTCGCTGCCGCCGTTCGGGGTTCACGTCGGAGCAGAAAGTTCGTGTGCTGCATAAGCAGCCCGAGATCCTCCCGAGTCCGCATCTGTTCTCGTGTTCGACGGGTTATGCCCGCGGCCAGGGCGCGACTACGTCGGCAGGCTCGACGGTGCGAATCAGCTCGAAGTCATGCGTGTTGCGCGTCACCAGCACGAAGCCATGCTCGCGCGCCGAGGCGGCGAGCACGCAATCATTGACGAAGCCGCGCCCGAAGCCGCCGGGGCTGAGCCGCCCGGCGCGCACCAATTCCGCCATGATCTCGCCCGCGCGCTTCCACGCGCGGTGCGTCGGGGTGATGATGCGGCCGACGGCTTCGAAGGGTTTGATGAAGCCCCGGAAGATGCGGCGCTGCGCGCGCGCATCGATGCCGCCGGCGAGCAGCTCCTGCGCAACTACGGAATGAAGGTGCACTCGCGGCAGGTGGCCCGCGTAGAACATGTCGAGTTCCGCGGCGGCGGCACCGGACCGCAACGCCTCGACGTAGAGATTGGTATCAAAGACGTAGGGGCGCACTATGCGGCGTCTTCGACTCCCTCGTCCGCCGGATCATCGGCGAACACGTCCACCCATTCCACGCCGCGCATCGACCTGATGCCCGCACTGAGCTGCTCGCCGAACGTGACCAAGTCCAAAGCCATTTCCACAGTTTCAGTTTCCGTCTTGGTGCCGAGAATCTTCTTCGCCGCGTCGATTTTGGACTGGTGCAGGCGGAAGTTCTTGCGCGCGAGCGGTTCTTCGCCGCTTCGCCGCTCAGTGGCCTTCGGTTCTTTGGTGGCGGCCATGATACGTTCCAGGTGTGGGTTGATGTACAGTTAGAAGCTACCGCTGTACAGGCGCGGGTGCAAGCGGGTGCGCCGCTGCAGAGTGTGAGCGTGCACTTGCCGGGCCCCTAAGACTCCCGCGGGAGGGGCAATGAGCCCCGACAGACTGGCGTGACGATCCGCCACTGCGCCAGCCGCCAATTGCCGGGGGTATGAAACCCCCGGCAAGATACCCCCCGCCCTCGCGGGCGGAACAGCACCCGCAGCAGTTGCGTCCGCGAGGACGCGCTGTGCCCTGCCGGGTCCTTTATGGGCCCGGCGTGGGGCGATGAGCCCCAAGACTGGCGTGACCATGAGCGCCTGCGCCAGCCGCCGGCCTGCCGGGGGTATGAAACCCCCGGCAAGATACCCCCCGCCCTCGCGGGCGGAACAGCACCCTCAGCCGTGCGTCCGCGAGGACGCGCTGGGCCCTGCCGCGTCCTTTATGGGCCCGGCGGAGGGGCTTGGCCTTGGCGGGAGGCGATGAGCCCCGCCATACCGGCCTGACGATCAGCCCGTGCGCCTGCCGCCGGCCCGCCGCGGGAGCTAGCGCCCCCCGACTCCCCTGCAACCAGCCGCGCGTGGTGCCGCGTATGCACCGGTACGAAGCGCGCCGCGCGCTCGAGTGATACCGCGCCGAAGTAAGGGTGGGTGAGGCGCGTGCCGGGCCGCTCTGACCAAGCAGAGATGAGCGCGATCTCGAAGTCGGCGACGCTGCTCTCGAGCTGCCCGCTGACGCTGGCGAAGTCTCCCGGAACCTCGGACGGGCGGGTTTCGCGGGGCGCGCGGGCACCGGAGGGGATGCGGGAGCGCCGGAGAATGCGCGGCAGGAACACCGTACGGAGGAGCCACCGCTGCCAACGTCGCCCCTTGAGGCGCATGCCCTCGCCGGTTTCCAACTCGCGGGTGAGGGCATCGTAGGCGAGAGCCACATGCGCGACGTGCTGCGCCGGGCTCCAGCCGTCGGGGGCGAGAGGCTGCGCCCAGCGTGCCTCGGGCACCTCTTGCGCGTGCCCGAGCAACTCGCCGACGGCGCTGCGGTTCGCGGCGACCCGCGCCTCGAGGCGCGGGTCGATGGTTGTGGCTGGCTGGCTCATGAGCGGCGAAGCAGGGGGAGGAGCGATTCGGGAGGTACCAGAACACAATCGCGGGGCGCGGGCACAGCGGCAATAGCCAGTGCGGCAGAACGGCGGCGCGTCGCGGGTGAACGGCAGCTCCCCTCTTGAAGCGCCGCCGCAAAAGCCCTACAATGGCAAGGTTGGTCATCGCCCTGTCATTCACCCCTGCCTCGCCCGCCGATGAACGCTACCCGCCGGACATCTGCCATGCTCGCTGTCGTCTCTGTGTTGCTGATCGCCGCTTGCGCCACGCCCGGCAATCGGCAGAGCAGCTCGAACGCGCCGACGATCACCGTCGAAGAGATCCAGGAGAACGCGGCGCGCAATGCGTACGATCTGATCCGCAACATCCGCCCGGGTTGGCTCCGCCCACGCGCCAGGGTGACATTGTCCGGCGCGACACCCGTCGCCGTATACCTGGACGGGGTCCGCACCGGCGGCCCGGAGGCGCTCTACGAGGTGCAGACGCAGCAGATCTCCGCCGCGAACTTCCTGGACGGCCCCTCCGCCACACAGCGCTTCGGCACCGACCACGGCGGCGGCGCCATCCTGATCACGACGCGGTGATCGTATGAGGGACAAGGGAACGGTGACCAGGGACCGGTGACCGGTAAGCCACAGCTTCTGTTAGCGGGCTGCCGCGATTGAGGAGGCAGACTCCTTCCCTGTTAGATCCCGACCGGCTTTCCGCAGGGGACCCTGTGGCCGGCACTACCCGGCGAGGATCACTCCCGCAGCGCGCGTAGTCCGTTCGCGGTGACGAGCAGGCTGGCGCCCACGTCGGCGGCCACGGCCATCCAGAGCGTCGCCATCCCCAGCACGGCGAGCACCACGAACACTGCCTTGCTGAGCAGTGAGAGGGCGATGTTCGCGCGGATGATGCGCTCTGCTTTGCGGGCGATGCGGATGGTGGCGGCGAGCTTGCCCAGGTCGTCATCCATCAGCGCGATGTCCGCCGTTTCGAGTGCGATGTCGGTGCCGGCGGCGCCCATGGCGACACCCACGTCTGCCGCTGCGAGCGCGGGTGCGTCGTTGATGCCATCTCCCACGAACAGAACCGCTCCGTGCAATCGCTGGATCTCGCGCACGGCATCGACCTTGTCCTGCGGGAGCAGATCGGCCCGCAGCTCGTCGATCCCGCCGGCCGTGCCGCGGCCGAGTTGCGCCGCCACCGCTTCAGCCGTCCGTTGGTTATCGCCCGTGAGCATGACTACGCGGCGGATGCCGGCGCGGTGCAGGTCATCTAGCGCGGCGGCCGCGCCCGGCCGCACCCCGTCTGCGATGGCAAGCGCGCCCAGCACGACCGGCGGCTCCGCCGGTCCGGCAGCGGGAGTGCGCCCGACCAGCACTGCGGTTTGACCTGCCGCGAGAATCTGGTCAACGGTGGCCGCGACCGCGCTGCCCGTGGCGCCCATCTCGGCGAACCAGCGCGGATTGCCCGCGTAGATGGTGTCGGTGCCGATCTGCGCCCGCACTCCGCGGCCGGGAGCGGCGGTGGTTTCGCGCGCGGCCGGGCTGCCGATCCCGCGCTCCTTAGCATAGCCGACGATGGCGCGCCCGAACGGGTGCTCGCTGCGTGCTTCGGCCGCCGCCGCCAATGCCAGCACCTGATCTGGCCCAAGACCATTCAGCGCATGCACTCCCAGCACCACGGGCCGCCCCTCGGTGAGCGTGCCCGTCTTGTCCATCACCACCACACGAGCTCGCCCCGCGTTCTCGAGGTGCAGCCCCCCTTTGATCAGGATTCCGCGGCGCGCGGCGCCCGCGAGTGCGGAAACCACCGTGACCGGCGTCGAGATCACGAGTGCGCAGGGGCAGGCGACCACCAGGAGCACCAGCGCCCGCCCGAACCAGTCGCCCCAGCCGCCGAAACCGGTCAGCGGCGGGAGCAGTGCCAGAGCGAGCGCCGCGATCACAACCGCCGGCGTGTAGACACGGGCGAAGCGCTCGACGAAGGTCTGGCTGGGGGCGCGGCTGGCCTGCGCATCCTCAACGGAGTGGATGATGCGGGCGAGCGTAGTATCCGACGCGGGGCGGGTCGAGCGCACCTCGAGCGCGCCATCGCCGTTGAGGGTGCCGGCGAAGACTGCGGCGCCCGGCTCCTTGTCCACCGGTACCGACTCACCGGTGATCGGCGCCTGATTCACACTCGAAAGGCCGGCGCGGATCTCGCCATCCACCGGGATCTTCTCGCCCGGTCGGACTACCACCGTCTCGCCGATAGCAATGTCCTCGACGGGGACGCGCGTCTCCTCACCGTCGCGGAGCACCGTCGCCCGCGCCGGCGAGAGATCCATCAACCCGCGGATCGCGTTGCGCGC
>JBBSMO010000265.1:0-4433 GCA_038233155.1 Longimicrobiales bacterium | reverse complement strand
ATCGTCCGCACCACCGGACTCCGGCACGCAGCCGGCCGGCGCTGGACGCCACGATTCACGACTGGGGCGAGAAGAGAGATGGCACTCAGAATCCGCCTGCGGCGCATGGGCCGCAAGAAAGCGCCGCACTACCGCATTGTGGTTGCGGAGAGCAGCATGCCCCGCGACGGGCGCTTCGTAGAAACCATCGGGCACTACAACCCGCGTACACAGCCGAAGACCATTGTCGTGAATCGTGACAAGGCTATCGAGTGGCTCGGCAAGGGGGCGACGCCGACTGACACCGTGCAGACGCTGTTCAAGCGCTCTGGGGTGTACTCGGAACCAGCCACCGTTGTCGAGACCATGATCCACCAGGTGCGCGAAACAGCGGGCCGGGTCACCGAGACGGTAGCCGAAACCGCCGCGGGTGCCGCGGACACAGCCAAGAAGGCGGCTGCGGGCGCCGCGGAGAAGGCCGCCGGGGTCGCGTCTGAGGCCGCGGAGGTCGTCGCCGGCGCCGCAGGCAAAGTGGCTGCCAAGGCGCGCGAGGTAGCGGAAGATGTGGCTGAGGCGGTCGCTGGGAGCGATGAAGAGACCACGGAAATGGTGACAGCCGAAGCAGACGCCACCCAGGCCGGAGCGCCCGCGGCCCAGGCGGCTCAGGAGGAGGCGGCTCAGGACGAGGCGGCCGAAGCGGCTCCGGATGAGGCAGACGAGGAAGCGGCGGCGAAGTAGCCGATAAGTCGCGTGGCAGAACAGCGCTTCTACTCGGTCGCCACCGTCCGGCGGCCGCACGGGATTGGGGGTGAGTTCGCGGTGTCGCTGGACACCGATCACCCCGATCAGGTGTTCCGGCCCGGTCGCACGTTGCGGGTCGGGACCGCCGATGCGACGCCTACGGACCGCCAGCTCACGCTGCGCAAGGTGCGGCCGTTCAAGGGTGGCTTACTCGTGATGGCTGAGGAGTTTTCGGGGCTCACCGATGAGCTGGAAGCAATGCGGGGAATGACGCTGTTGATTCCGGAAGCGGAGGCGGCGCCGCTCAGCGAGAACGAGGTGTTCTATCACCAACTCCCCGGCATGCGGGTATTGGCGGGAGACGGGGCGGTGGTCGGCACGATCCGGGAGATTCTCCCGGCGCCGGCCAGCGTTCTGCTCCTGATCGACCGGGACGAGGGCGGCGAGTTGCTGGTCCCGTACATCAGCGAGGTGATCCGCACCGTGGATCCGGTGCGCGGCGAAGTAACCATCGAGCCCCCGGAGGGCCTGCTCGAGCTGTGATGCGCATCAACGTGGTGACGCTCTTTCCCGAGTTGTTCGAGGCGCCGCTGCGGTTGAGCATCCCCGGCAGGGCGGCGAACGCGGGATTGGCCGAGTATCGCCTAGTGGATCTGCGGGACTTCGCGCACGACCGGCATCGCACCGTGGATGACTACCCCTTCGGCGGCGGGGCGGGAATGGTGCTGAAACCCGAGCCGTTCTGGGAGGCAGCCGAGTCGCTCGGGCATCGCGATAGCAAGCCGCTCGCGGGGCCGGTGGTACTGCTCTCGGCGCGGGGCAGGCGCTTCGTGCACGATGATGCGGTACGGCTTTCGCTCGAGCCCGAGATGACGCTGCTGTGCGGCCACTACAAGGATGTAGACCAGCGGGTGGCGGATAATCTGGCAACGGAAGAGCTTTCGCTTGGCGACTTCGTGCTCTCCGGAGGCGAGTTCGCGGCCCTGGCGATCATCGATGCAGTGGTTCGGCTACTGCCCGGCGCGATTTCGGACCACGAATCCGCCGCGACCGATTCGTACTACGACGGCGCGCTCAGCGCCCCGTCCTACACGCGCCCGGCGGAGTTTCGAGGGCTGACGGTACCGCCTGTGCTTCTGGGCGGGGATCACGCCGCGATTGCCGCGTGGCGCGCGGAGCAGGCGGAGCGCCTCACGCGCGAGCGGCGCCCCGGGCTGTGGAAGGCAGCGCCCGGCAATGAGCCGGGCAGCGGCCAATGAAAAACACCTGCGTGCTGCTGCCAGAGTCTGTCGATACCGCCGGCAATCGCGCCCCGCCCGCGGTGTAGGCTAGGACCTGTAACCTGTCCCCTCTAACGAGACGGTTGTGATGAACACGTTGATGGAAATTGAAAAGGAATACCTGCGGGACGACATTCCGCAGTTTCGCGCCGGCGATACGTTGCGCGTGAATGTTCGCGTGCGGGAAGGCGAGAAGGAGCGCATCCAGGCGTTCGAGGGAGTGTGCATCGCCCGCAAGCATGGCGGGGTCAGTGAGACCTTCACCGTCCGCAAGATTTCCGGCGGCATCGGTGTCGAGCGAATCTTCCCGCTCCACTCGCCGATGATCGCCTCCATCGATGTGCTTCGCGAGGGCAAGGTCCGGCGTGCGAAGCTGTACTACTTGCGTAGCCGCCGCGGCAAATCCGCGCGGATTCAGGAGCGCCGCAGGCCGTAGCCGGTCCGGCTGTGGCTGCAGCGCGGCATGCCCGAGGTGCTCGAGATGTTCCGTGCGAGCGCGATCTCCTTGCTACCGAGCGCAGCCTTTGGGAACGCGGCCTCGTACACGTCGCTGGCTTGGACGAGGTCGGCAGGGGCCCGCTGGCGGGGCCGGTAGTCGCCGCGGCGGTGGTGATGGCTCCTGGCGCAGTGGCGTGCGGTGCCGATGACTCGAAGGCACTGACCGCGGCGGAGCGCCTCGAGCTGTCGTGCGTCATCTGGCGCGTTGCCCGTGCAGTCGGGATCGGCGCCGCATCCGCCCGCGAGGTGGACCGACTCAACATCCGGCGGGCTACCGCATTAGCGATGCAACGCGCGATCGCGCGGCTCCCGTTCGAGCCCGATCACCTCTTGGTAGATGGCTTGCCCGTTCCCGAACTGGGAACCGAGCGGCAAACGGCTGTAGTTTGCGGCGACGCGAGCGTTCACGCCATCGCCTGCGCCTCGATCATTGCCAAGGTGACGCGCGACCGGCTGATGCGGCGTCTTTCGCCGCGCTACTACGAATACGGATGGGAACGCAACAAGGGGTATGGCACGCCTGAACATCGGCGGGCGATCGACCGGCTCGGTGCGACACCGCATCACCGCATGACCTTTTCGCCACTCGCGGCACTGCTGCAAACCGAGTTCGTGCCCATGGGAGGGACTCGCGGCGCCCCCGTGCCGCGGCGCAAGATGCCTGGGGGGCGCGGGTGATCCGTCCCAGTTGGATCGCCTTCGGCTGGTTCATCGCCGCCGCGGTAACGGCGCTCTTCGTCATGGCGGGAATCGCGTTCGGAGTCATTGATGATAGCAGCGGTCCCGTCGATACCTGGACCCTGCTCGCCTTCGTCGCAGGGTTTCTCGTCGGCGGTTTCTTCGCGGGGGCCAGAAGCGGCAGCCGGCCTGTGATTCACGGGCTCGGCATCGGCGCCGTTTCCTTGGTGGTGTGGCTGCTCGCCAATCTGCTCTTCAGCGAGGCCGCGGCGCTCGCGTCCTGGACGGCAGCCGCTCTTCCCGCGACGGTGGCGGTGCTATTCCTGCAGACCACCGCGGCAATCGTCGGCGCACGCATGGGCGTTCGGTGGACGGCGACGGGCGAGTTGACCGGCTGATACACGGCCGCATCCGCCGGCGCGGCGGGTTGAGATGACGCGCCCTCTTGGGTATCTTTTCAGTTCATGAGCCGGTAGCTCAGTTGGTAGAGCATCGGACTTTTAATCCGCAGGTCGTGGGTTCGAGCCCCACCCGGCTCATTGATCAAACCGCCGGTTGTAGCAACGGCGTCCGCGGCGGAAAGGACAGGGTCCTCTCCGCCGCGCTTCATAAACTTAGCCGGAGACGTAGCTGTGAGCGACCAAGGAAGAGACGCGGAATCAGTGGCCCGCTCGCTGCCCAACGGCGGGTATCCCGTTGCGGAGATCGGCACCGCCGGGCAGTTCGATCAGGAGCACGTATCGCAACTGGCGAATGCCGGGTATCGGACGGTTCTGGATCTGCGGGGGGCGGACGAGCCCCGCGGTTTCGACGAGCGGGGCCAGATCGGGGCAAGCGGAATGAAATATATCAACTTGCCCATCAAGAGCCCCGTCGCGGACGATGTTTTCGACCGGGCAAGGGAGATACTGAACCAGCCGGACAACCGGCCGCTACTGATTCACTGCGGCACTGCGAACCGTGTCGGTGCGATCATGCTCCCTCACCTCGTACTGGATCGCGGCGAATCACCTGCCGAAGCACTTCGCATAGCGTCTGATATCGGGCTGCGCAGCCCTGAATTGCGGGACGCAGCGCTGAGGTACGTCTCGAGTCAGCAGGCCGGGTAGCTACACCGGCACCCTAGCGCCTACGCCAGCAGCAGACGGTCGCGGCGGAAGCGGCGCCGCGCCACCCAGAGGAGCACGGCGTTCGTCAGCAGAAGGGCAGCCCCTCCCGCGAATGCAACGCGGACAGGGTCCAAGCCGGAGACGGTTT
>JBBSMO010000264.1:0-4449 GCA_038233155.1 Longimicrobiales bacterium | reverse complement strand
CCGCAGTCGTCCCGCTTTACCGACCCCCTCCCGCAACTGCCCCTGCAGCCACGCTTGCTCATTCCGCAAGTGATCGGCCCTAGTCACTTCATCAAGCGACTCTGCCATCCGAATCTCATCCTCGAGCTCTGCGAGACGCCGCGTGTACTCCTTAACCGCGTCGTCGTCAAGGACCGTTCCGGCGTCACCCGGCCCGGAAGTCCGTTCCACCTCGCCCCCCGTGGACCGCTGTTTGCCTTTAGAACTCGGTGCCGATGTACTAGCCAGATCGAGCGCTTCCAGGTCGCTGCCGGAGCTCGCCAGCAAGCGAGCCAGGCGTCGGGTGCCGTCCAGGTTCTTCAGACCGCCCTTCTCTCCATGGAACTCGACAACCCACACTTGATTCGATCGCGCAAATCTCGGTCGCTCAGAAGCGACTCTCACACCGAAGTGCGCTGGATCAATGTCACTTGCCGCTGTCTCGCCGTCGGCGAGCCACAGCTGAAGCAGGGAATAGTCGGTCAGCTCCCGATGAGCAATCGCCTCGGCATGGCGAAGCACCATGGTTCTCACCACACCCATCGCCTGTTCCGCGTGGCGTTTCAGCAGATCGGCAATGCCGATTGCCTGCTCCATGAATCCCGGATCGTTCGGATCAAGACAGGCGCTCAACTCCTCGTACTCGTCGAAGAGCCGGTCAGCGTCGATCTTGCTCACCTCTTGGGCAAAGCGCACGTACGAGACGGCAACCGTACGTGGCTCTCCTTCCGGCAGTTCGTCCGCGAAGAGGTCGATCTCGTACTGCGTGATGGGATCAAATGCTTCAAGCTCTGCTGCAACCACCGCGAATCGGCGGTCTATGCACTGGGAGCATCCACCACAATGGGGTTTCGCCGTTGGCCGGTTGCGATGTTTGCCGCACGAGTTGGTGTGCTCCAGCAGATCCAGGCAACCGGCGTCGTTCAACACTTGCAGCGCCTCGGCGCGGGTCCGGTTCCAGTGGGGATTCCAGACCTGGACTGCATCCGTAAAGAGGGCCGCGAGCAGCCGGTTGAAGAGCAACAGAAATTTGGGATGCGTTCCCCGGCTGGCCAGTGTCCCCTGCAACTGATCGTTGATCGGTGGATTGACGCTGACATAGCCGTTGTCGGCGAGCAGGACGTCCCGAACCCCCAGGTGAACCGCTACCGCGGAACCCAGGCACGCGAAGAGAAACCCGCGACTTCGCTGCGAGCTGTCTTTGCCCACCACATTCTTGTGGTGAATCTCAAAGCTCACATGGGGCAGCTCATGACCGGGGAATCTGCCGCGAACCTGCTTGAGCAACCGGTGCTGACGGGATTGGATGTGGTGAGCGGGCCAGTGGCTTACCGCGACCGGATGCGCTCCATGACCGTGCATGGCTTCAATCAAAGCGCAGAGGCTGTCGGTTCCACCGGAGAAGAGCACAACGGTATCAGGCTTGTTCGCATAGATGTCGGTATGTTCGGCGTCAGCGGGCCTACTACTTGCCCACCGGAGCGGGAGTTGCGCGGTGCCCGGCTTGATCTCGTCGAAGGCGAACTTCCATGTGTCGCCGGTTCCGAATCCCAGCACCGCTCTCAGCTCGGACAGAATGTCGTCGCTAGACCAGAGGCCGGTATCACTCACGGGGATACACAGGGTCATCTCGCGACGCCACCCCTCGCGATGGACATCGATGGACCCTCCTCGCTGAACCGCCTGATCCGCGGCGAAACAGGACGTCGCGATGCGAACAAGGTCGAGAACCAGCGGGTCGATCTCCCCTGCCACTTTGGTCAGAAGGTTGTCGACCATCATAGTCAGTTCATTCTCGCCGCCAGTGGTAGTGATCTCTTGCCTCAGGTCCCACTCCTGGTGTTCCCAAGCCGCCGGCAAGGATGCGCCATCGCAGCGCACAAGCGCGCGAGTCGCTGCCGGTTCGTTCACCGGGTGCCCTCCCGCCGGAGTTCGCTTCGCAGTTTGGACAAGGCATGGGCGACAAAGCCTTCGGCGTCGTCGCGTCCAATTGCGCCCATCGTTTCCCAATTGTGTTTGCTGTACCACGCGGCCGCGAATCCTTCAACAATGCGGGCGGTTTGGCGCGTGTGGAGGTCAAGGGCCTCGGTAAAGTCATGGGATGCGCCGATGGTCGGCAGAGCACCACCACCGACGGCGTGCGGTAGTTCGCGGTCAATATAGAAGCGGAGGGTGCGTGCCATGAAGTCGCCGAAGAAGCGCTGTGATAACTCACCGAACTGAGCAGCCGAGGAGTGGCGCCGGAATGCATCCTCCAAATCGTCCAGTGAGCTGCCGAGGAGTGAGCGGCCCTGCGTACCGACCGTCTCAGACAGAGCACGGCGCAGCGCCAACGCCGCCATATCGCCGAACGGACCGGATTCTGGATGCTGGTCGAGCTCGACCCTGGTACGGTCGGCCACACGGGCGACGAATTGCAATGCGGTATCGCCCGGTTGAGCGGGAACGCCCAACTGCGCGACCGTCTCTTGGAAATCTGGTCCACGGGCGGCGGCGGCCAGCCGCGTGAGCAGCCAGAAGCAGTAGGTCAGCGAAGGGTCGCCCCGGAGCTGAAGGAGGCGGCGGTTGGCTGCCTCGACTGTCTGTGCAGCGACGTTTGGCGCGTCCAGGTGCGGTAACTGAAGCATCCGAACGAGAAGGCGCCACCGTTGGCTCTTCGGAAGGCGGCCGACAATGGTGTGGCCCACGGCAGCTCCTACTCAGGTCTGGGCTCCAGTTCATGCTGAGCAGGATACCGAAGTTCGGGGGTTTTGGGGAATAGGCGCATTGGCATGGGCCGAGCCAACGTTCGGAGAACGGAGCCCTTGCTTTGTGGGGGATCAGAGCGAACATCAGGGGAGATAGGCGAGACCGTCGTAATCAGCCGGAAGCGGCGTGCAGAGGAGGAAGCAAGGATGACATCGACGAGCCAACCAACACGAGTGGATTGTCAACAAAGGGCGGCGATTTACTGTCGGGTCAGTACCGCGAAGCAAGAGGATGACGGCACCTCCCTGGGATCACAAGAGGCAGCCTGCCGGGCCTATGCGGTTGAGCAGGGCTACAACGTGGCGGCGGTCTATCGTGAGACGCATACCGGGGCGGACTTGTTCGAGCGACCGCGATTGACCGAACTGAGGGAGTCTGTTCGTCACGGCGAAGTGAGCATCGTCATCGCCTACGCTCTGGATCGTCTCTCACGTAACCAGGCGCACCTAGGGCTGATCCTCTCGGAAGCTGAACACGCCGACGCGGCGGTGCAGTTCGTTACCGAGCGGCTCGAAGATACTCCAGAAGGTCGGTTGCTGCAGTCGGTTCGCGGCTTCGTCGCCGAGGTGGAACGGCTAAAGATCGGGGAACGGAGCTCTCGAGGTCGCCGGAGCCGGGCGGAGAGCGGCCGCCCGATTCCGGGATGGAAAGCCCCTTATGGCTATGCCTGGGCTGACCCCTCGAAGGGAGCGAAGACGCGCCTGATCGTGAAAGAAGACGAGGCGCCAGTCGTCCGGCGTATTTTTGCGGACATGGCTGGCGGCAAGTCCATCCGGCGCATCGCGACGGAGTTGACGGCGGACGGCATACCTTCGCCAAGTGGTAACGCGCGCTGGGGAATGTCCACCATACCGGAACTTGTGAAGTCGGCGGTTTACATTGGGGAGTTCCGCTCGTTTCGCCAGAAGTGTGAGAAGGCGCGTGGTAAACGCCGAATCGTGACTTCGAACGCGGAAGCGGATCAGGTTGCGATGCCGACGGGAACTGCACCCGCGCTGGTAGCTTCTGAACTGCGAGATGCGGCACTTGCCCGGCTGGCGCGTAATAAAGCCGAGTCGGCCCGGAGGAACCCGGATCCTGAATCAACACTCCTGCGGGCTGGCATCGCTCGATGTGGCTACTGCGGTAGCCCTCTTCAAGGGTTCAGTCGTCGAGGAGGGCTCCGGGGCTATCGTTGCAACTATTCCATCGCGCAAAGGGCGAAGAGGTGCCCGAGTTTCGGCATCTCGGCATCGTTGCTCGATCAGGCTATTTGGGCGCATGTCGAGGCGGTTTTGCGCCGCCCGGAGATTATCGCAGCCGAAGTCGAACGCCAGCGCGTGGTGAGTCCCGCGGCTGGCGACCTTGCGGTCCTGGATGCGCGCATTAAGCAGTTGCATACCCGGCGGCAACGTGCTGCCCGATTCGTCGTGACGATAGACGATGATGAAGCGGCCGGACCGCTGATTGCTGAGATGACCGCGCTCGCCAATCAGGCCCGATCTCTCGAGGCCGAACGGGCAGCGCTTAGCGCCTTGCATGATGGTTGGCAGGCTGACCAAAGCCGCCTTGCTGATCTAGCGGCGTGGTGCGAGCGCGTTGCGGGTAACCTGCCCACGCTCACCTATACGGCCAAACGAGATGCCCTGGCAGCGCTCGGCGTTCAAGTACACGTCTGACGCAAGGATCACTCGCCGCGATGGG
>JBBSMO010000263.1:0-4455 GCA_038233155.1 Longimicrobiales bacterium | reverse complement strand
GGACAGCCCTGCCCGTGAACCGCGTTCCCAGCCGCTGATGCCGATGAACAAGCTAGTTGCAGCATCCTTGCCGCTCCTGCTAGCGGCCGCCTTCGCCGCGCCGGCCGCGGCGCAGCTTACCACCGCGCCGCTGCCGCAGCGGGACAGTGTCTTCACGGTGCAGAAGTACCTCGATTACGAGACGGTGGCGGACCCTCAGATCTCGCCCGACGGCTCGCGTATCGTCTACACCCGCCGCTGGGTGGACAAGCTGGCCGACCGCTGGAATTCCGCCTTGTGGATCATGGATGCCGATGGCGCGCGCAACCGCTTCCTGGCGGAGGGGTCCGGCCCGGTCTGGTCGCCGGACGGGAAGCGGATCGCCTTTCTCGCAGAGGGCGAGCCGCAAGGGGCGCAGCTCTGGGTGCTCTGGCCCGACGCCGACACTCCGCCAACGCAGATCACCCGCATCGCCGAATCGCCGGACAACGTGCGCTGGTCTCCCGACGGCACCCGCATCGGCTTCAGCATGTTTGTGCCGGACAAAACCTCGTGGAGCATCGAGATGCCGCCGGCGCCGGAAGGGGCGAAGTGGACGGGCAGCCCGCGGATGGTGGACCGGCTGCACTACCGCCAGGACCGCCGCGGCTTCACCGAGACAGGCTACACGCACCTGTTCTACGTTCCAGCGGACGGGGGGACACCGCGGCAACTCACCTCGGGTAAGTGGAACGTAGGCGCACGTTTCGATGTGCTCGAGGGCGGCGTCGGCTGGGACTGGACGCCGGACGGCGAGCAGATCATCGTGGAAGGGCTCGAAGACCCCGAGTCCGATCTGCGCTACCGCGATTCGAACCTATATGCAGTGGATGTGGCCTCGGGTGCGTTGCACCGGCTCACTCCCGAACGCGGCACCTGGACGAGTCCCGTGGTCTCTCCGGACGGGCGGCGTATCGCCTTCACCGGCTATGCCTTCACGCCACAGACATACCGCGCGAGCGACCTGTACGTGATGAACACCGACGGCAGCGAGATGCGGCAACTCGCCGCCGAACTAGACCGCGACCCGGGCGACATGCACTGGGCACGCGACGGCAGCGGAATCTTCTTCACGGCGGGCGACCGCGGCACCAGCAACGTCCGCTTCGCGGAGCTTCGAGGCGGGGTGCGAGAGATCACGAGCGGCCAACATATGCTATCGCTCGGCTCGGTCTCCCGCGGCGGGGTTGGTGCTGGCGTAGCCTCTGCCCCTCAGAATCCCGGAGATGTGGTGCGCATCGACCTTGGCCGCCGCGGAACCATCACCGCGTTGACCGATGTCAATGCCGACCTGCTGGACGGGATTCGGCTAGGAGAAGTCGAGGAGGTCTGGTACCACTCGGGTGAATCCCGCGTGCAGGGTTGGATCGTCAAGCCGCCCTTCTTCGACGCATCACGGCAGTACCCGCTGATTCTCGAAATTCACGGCGGCCCGCACGGCATGTACTCGACGGCGTTCAACCCCAACTTCCAGAACTTCGCTGCGAACGGCTTCGTAGTTCTGTATACCAATCCGCGCGGAAGCACTGGCTACGGGACGGATTTCGGCAACGCCATAGACCGCGCGTACCCGAGCGTCGACTACGACGACCTGATGGCCGGGGTAGATACCGTTGTTGCGCGCGGCTACATTGACATCAACCGGATGTACGTCGGCGGCTGCAGTGGCGGAGGCGTCCTTTCGAGCTGGGTGATCGGGCACACCGATCGGTTCGCGGCGGCGGCGGTGCGCTGCCCCGTCACCAACTGGCTCAGCTTCGCAGGCCAGACGGATGTGCCTCTCTTCACTGCCAACTTCTTCGCCGAGCCGTTTTGGGAGAATCCCGAACCGTGGCTGAAGCAGTCACCGCTCATGTACGTAGGGAATGTGACCACGCCCACACTCTTGATGACCGGCGAGCTGGACCTGCGAACACCCATGCCGCAGTCTGAGGAATACTACGCGGCGCTCAAATCCCGCGGCGTTCCCGCCGTGCTGCTGCGCTTCGAGGGTGAGTTCCACGGCACCTCGTCGAAGCCATCCAACTGGATGCGGACCCAGCTCTATATGATGAGCTGGTACAACCGGTGGTCGGAAAGCGGCGAGCGTACGCCGCCTGTCTCGGCACAGTCCGGCGGGCGCTGACCGGCAGGGCCCTCACCCCCCGGCCCCCCTCTCCCAATTCTGGGAGAGGGGGAGAACTGCTACGGCCGCCGGAACGCCTGGTGCGGCTGGATGCCCGCCTTCGCGGGCATGACGGGAGGGCGGCACCTCGGAGCCTACGTCCAGCGTCGTTTGCTTGCTTGTTCCGGCTGCTTCGCCGCGCCGGGCCATTTCCCAGGGCATGACAAAAACATTGAGGCGTCCCTCTCGCGCCGAACTGAAGGCCGCCGCCGGGCGCACCATCCAGGATGTAACCGCACCTGGCCTGCGCGTCTTGTTCTGCGGGATCAACCCCGGGCTGTATTCGGGTGCGACGGGTCATCACTTCGCGTACCCTGGCAACCGCTTCTGGAACGCACTGTTTGACGCTGGGTTTACGCCGCGCGCGCTCGAGCCGCGCGAGGAGCGCGAGTTGTTGCGCTACGGCTGCGGTATCACGAACCTGGTGGGACGCGCTACCGCCACGGCGGCAGAGCTGAGCCCCGCCGAGATTCGGGACGGAGGCGCGGCGCTCCGCCGAAAGGTGCGGGATCTGCAGCCGCAAGTAGTCGCGGTACTAGGAATCGGTGCGTACCGGATCGCCTTCGGCCGGACGCGCGCAACGACCGGGTTACAGCCCCAGGCGCTCGCCGGCCAGCCGCTATGGGTGCTTCCCAACCCGAGCGGACTCAATGCGCACTACCAGCGGCAGGATCTCGCAGTGCTCTTCGGTGAACTCGCGGCCTTCGCGGCCTCGCCGCAGCCGCCTCGGCATGCAAGAACCGGCTCCCGCGAATCATCGCCGGGAGCCGGTTCATAGCGAGCAGCGCCGAGACGGGCTGCTACCTTTCAGAATTCTCGTCCGTGCCGCGGCCGGTCTTCTCCTGCAGCTCGTCGATACGCTTCGAAGCCTCCGCCTTGCTCAAACTGTCGTCGAACTCCGCTCCCGCTTCTTCCGAGAGCGTCTTCAGGTACGATCTCTGCGCGCCTGTCATCTGCTGATCTCCCGTCGTCCAGTTGTCGGGGTCCTTGATGGTGTTGCTCTCATCGGCGCGTTGCTGCGTCTGCTTGTCCGTCATGTAATCATCTCCTGCTGGAGTGGCGTCCGGCTACACTCGTGAGCGCTGGCGGGAGAGGTGCAAGAGCTATACCAAACAGAAGCCGAAGATGCGGGGCGATTCCACCTGGTCCGCACTTTATTGATACTGAATGTACATCGGCTGCGGCCGGAGCTGCAGCACATCTGCCGGCGACATCAGCGGGTCGCCCTTCTTGGTGTCATTATGGTAGAAGATCTTGAAGCCGGCGTAGTGAACGGGCTCGTCGACTACATAGGCCTCATAGGAGTCACGCTTCAGCCACGGCGCGCCCCAGCCGTCCATGTGCATGACGACCTGCACCTCCGGCCGCAGCTCGATCTGCCGGTAATTGGTGACCATGGGCCGGGTGAAGCGGTGGGTGATGAACACCTTGGGGGGAAGGTTGTGCTCGCGGACGAGCGCCGCCAGGTGCTTGGTGACGTAGTTGATATCCGCGGCATCCATGGTTCCGATGCGCGTGCCGGGCTTGCGGCCGCCCTTCATGTAGAACTCGGGGTCGACGGCGAGATGGACGTCGGGGTTCTTCAGGATCCAGTCGAAGCGCGGCAAGATGTTACGGATATCGTCCGTTCCGACCTGGATGTCGACGATGAAGATGCCGCCCGCCTCGCGCGCCCAATCATAGACCTTTTGTACATCCCGGTCCAGCATGATCGAGCGGAACTTGCCGGCCGTGCCGGCTTGGTCCTGGGCGACTACCGCGACCATGTGGAGGCAGGGCAGCGCAGGGCGGGAAGGATCTGTGAGGCTCCAGTTCTCAACCTCCTCGTTCAGGCGCCGAAGCATTTCGTCCTTCGGGAACTCGCCGAGCGCGCCCATTCGCGTCGAGTTGGGGTTGCCGTAGTAGCAGACGATGCGGCGTTGCGGCAGAATCGCACCATTCACCGGCTGCGGCCCGCGCGGCCATTCGCCGGGGAAGACCAGGCTGTCCTCCGCCGCGGGGCGCGGCGGGGCGAGCGGGGCCGTTTCAACGACGAGACGCGGCGGGCTGGCGACGGCGCCCGGGCCGAGCATCGAGTCGATGACCATCAGCTCCTGCGCATCCGCAGGGACAACCTCGCTCTCGGCGCAGGCGGCGAGAGGGACAACCGCGAGCAGCAAGGCCGCGGCCGCCCGGGAAAATCGCGAAATCGGTATCATTGGGGTGCGAGTAGCCATGTTTGCTGCGGATGGTGGATCGATGCGGGGTGCTGCCGTAGCTGAACCAGAAGCTTG
>JBBSMO010000262.1:0-4464 GCA_038233155.1 Longimicrobiales bacterium | reverse complement strand
CGACGATGATCTCCTCGGGTTCGAAAGCGCTCGGAATTTTGCCGCGCTACCGTTGGTCGGCTGACGGCCGCTCGATCGTGCTATCGCAGGGTGGCAAGATCCGGCGCGTGGATGTGGCTACCGGCGAGGTCTCGACGATTCCCTTCACCGCTCCCGTGCGGCGCACGATTTCGGAGATGGCGTACGCGCCGTTCCGCATTTCCGATGACTCGGTACGCGCGCGCTTTCTGCGCTGGCACACTGCTTCTCCCGACGGAAAGAGGCTCGCCGTGCAGGCCGTCGGGCGGATTTGGGTGAGTGATGCGAATGGTGCCGCACCCCGCCGCCTGACGCCAGCGGACTTTTCGCCGCTAGAATACGCGCCCTCCTGGTCACCAGACGGCCGGTGGATCGCCTTCTCGGGGTGGGACGATGTCGGGCGCGGGCACGTCTACAAGGTGCGGGCGACAGGCGGGCGCCCGGAGCAACTGACCCGCGAGCCGGGAGATTACGCGCACACCGTCTGGAGTCCGGACGGCAAGTTCATCGTCGCCGCCCGCGGCGCCGGCGCCACGGCACAGGGGCGCGGTATCGGCCAGAATGCATACTTCGATCTGGTGCGGGTACCGGCCGGCGGTGGTGCGGCGACTATCGTTGCCACCGCCTACAATCCTTCTGGTGCGAGCCTCGGCAGCGTCGCGCGGAGGCAGATCGTAAGGCCCTCTTTCGGGCCCGAAGGGCGGCTCTTCTTTCCGCAGCAGCGGCAGGCGCGCGAGAGCGGGGAATCGGTGACGCTCACGGATCTTGTCTCCGTCAAGATCGACGGCGGTGACGAGCGCACGCATCTCACCCTTCCAGAGGCCGACGAAATCGTTCCCTCTCCAGACGGCGCTTGGGTCGCATTTCAGGAGGGCGATAATGTGTACCTCACGCCATTGTTCTGGCCAGGGCTCGGCGAGGAGCCGCTCCGGGTCAACAAGCGGAAGGCGAAGCTGCCAGTGCGTCAGGTCAGTACCGGCGGCGGCATCTTCCCGCGCTGGCGAAGTGCGGATGTGCTCGAGTTCGGGAGCGGCACTACCTATTTCGCCTACCATGTCGACAGCGAGCGAACGGATTCGGCCTCGGTCGCCGTCACCGTTCCGCGCGACCTGCCGGAAGGTACGCTCGCGCTCATCAACGCGCGGGTGATCACTCTCGAGGACCGTGGTGTCGTGGAGAACGCGACCGTGGTGGTGCAGGGGAGCCGCATCGCCTGCATCGGGCAATGCGATACCGCCGGCGCGGACCGCGTCATCGATGCCGCTGGAAAAACGATCATCCCCGGCCTTATAGACATGCACTCGCACCACTACCGCGAGCATAGGGGGATGCGGCCGCGCAGAGACTACGAGACGGCCATCTATCTCGCCTACGGCGTCACCACCAATCTGGACAATTCCGTCTGGTCCCAGAACATTTTTCCCACCGCGGAGCTGATCGAGGCGGGTGAGATCATCGGGCCGCGCACCTTCAGTACCGGAGATCCGCTCTATCGCGGCGACAGCGGGCGGCAAAACGAGATCACGAGCTACGAAATTGCGGAGCAGAACGTCAACCGCCTGGCGGACTGGGGCGCCGTCTCGATCAAGCAGTACCAGCAGCCGCGCCGCGACCAGCGGCAGTGGATCAGCGATGCGGCCCGCAAGCGTGGCCTCATGGTCACGGCTGAGGGCGGAGATCTTAACTACAATCTCGGCATGATCATGGACGGGCAAACCGGCTGGGAGCACCCGCTCAGCATTGTCCCCATCTATCAAGATGTCGCGAAGTTCGTCGGCCAAGCCAACGCCGTTTATTCGCCTACCCTCGTAGTCGCGGGTCCCGGGCCTTGGAACATCGAGTACTTTTACCAGGCGAGCGACGTCTGGAAAGACCCGAAGCAGCGCCGGTGGATGCCGTGGCGCATGCTGATTCCGCACACGCGTACTCGGACGCTTCGCCCCGAAACCGACTACAGCTTCCCGATGCTCGCCGAGGGAATGAAGCAGGTGATCGCCGAAGGGGGATGGGGCGCGCTTGGCTCACACGGCGAGCACCACGGGCTCGCGGCGCATTGGGAGCTCTGGATGGCGGCCTCGGCGCTGGGACCATTGGGGGCGCTCGAGGTCGCGAGCAGGCATGGGGCGCACTTTCTCGGCGCCGAGCAGGACCTTGGTACCATTACCGAAGGAAAACTGGCGGATCTGCTCGTACTCAACTCGAACCCGCTCGATGACATCCGCAACAGTGCGGATCTGTTGTACGTCCTCAAAGCGGGCCGCGTGTACGCGGCCGAAACCCTCGATGAACTCTGGCCCCGGCAGCGGCCGTTCGGCGAATATTATTGGGTAGATGAAGATGCACTTCGTTCCGATAGCCGCCCCGTGGATATCTGGGACCGCTCCGCTCCAATCGTGAGCCCGGCAGAAGGCCAGGAATTGCCACCGCGCCCTCGCTAGCGTAACAATTTTGGTCACCGGTGCGCTGCGGGAGCCGTCTCCCGAAGCGACCCCAACGCTCCAGATCCTTCAACGAGGTAACACAATGAGTATCGCGACCTCACTTCGTCGTCCCTTCTGGCTCGCCGCCGTAGTGGCGGTAGGCATCGGCGCTCCCGCGCTGTCTGCTCAGCAGCCGATGAGCATCATCGATCTGATCGAGGTGCCGGGAATCGATGACCCGCGCCTTTCGCCCGATGGAACCCAGCTCGTTTACGTCCGCAACGAGGCAGATTGGGAACAAAACAAGACGATCTCGCACCTGTGGCGCAGCAGTGCGGACGGCTCGGGTGCAGTGCAGATCACGGCGGGCGAAAACGGGGAAAGCAGCCCGCGCTGGTCTCCTTCGGGAGATGCGATCGCCTTCACCGCCAAGCGCGGAGAGGACGAAGAGGCGCAGATCTATCTGCTCGCGAGCGCTGGCGGAGAGGGAATGCGTCTCACCGAACACCCGACGGCCGTATCCCAGATCGCCTGGTCTCCGGACGGCAGGTGGCTCTACTTCATCGCCGAAGACGACGATACGCCCGAGGAGAAGGAGAAGGCGGAGGCGCGTGACGACGTATTCGCCTTCGATGAGAGCTTCCAGCAGCGCCACCTCTGGCGCGTGGAAGCCGCGACGGGGCGGGCGGAGCAGGTATCGCGCGGCGACTTCTCCGTGCGGTCGTATTCGCTGGGGCGCGATGGCAAGCAGATGTTGCAGCAGCGGGCGCCCTCGCCGCTGCTCGACGAAGGGCCGCGTGCGGAACTTTGGATTTCGGACGCCGCGGGCGGTGCCGAAACGAAATTGACGGACAATTCCATCAACGAGAGCTCGGCCGCGCTGTCACCGGACGTGTCGCAAGTTCTGTTCGTCGCCAACTCGAACCAGGACTTCGACTTCTACTACAACGACAAGATCTTCGTGTTGCCGACATCAGGCGGAGCGCCGGAGCTGCTGCTGCCTGAGCTGCCCCACGAGGTCGTAGATGCCGCTTGGTCAGCGGATGGCAACTCCATCTTCTTTCTGGCTAACACTGGCGTGCGGCAGGAGCTGTTTCGCGTCAATCTGAAAGATCGCAAAGTCGTGCGACTCACCGAAGGCGATCACACAGTCTCGGATTGGAGCTACCTTCCTCAGCTCGACCGGCATGTCTTCACCGTCAGCACTCCGGTGAATGCAGGTGACGTTTGGACGCTGGATGGTCGCGCCGGCGCCCAGCCGCGGCGGGCTACCAAGCTGTTCGCCGATCTCGCTGAACGCTTCCGCCTGCCGCGGGTCGAGGCGGTCCAGTGGAAGGGAGAGGACGGCGCCACTGTGGAAGGCCTGCTCTACTACCCGCTGGACTACCGCGAAGGCCAACGATACCCACTCGTGGTGCAGACCCACGGCGGCCCCGCGGCCTCCGACAAGTTCGGCTGGCACTCCTCGTCCACCTACGTTCCGGTGCTGGCCGCGCGTGGGTACATGGTGCTGAAGCCGAACTATCGCGGGAGCACCGGCTACGGCGATGCCTTTCTGCGGGATATGATCGGCAACTACTTCAACCAAGCCCACAAGGATGTGATGGCCGGGGTCGATCACCTGATCGGCCGAGGGTTGGTTGATGGCGAGCACATGGTCAAGATGGGCTGGAGCGCAGGCGGGCACATGACCAACAAGATCATCACCTACACCGACCGCTTTAAGGCGGCTTCCTCGGGCGCGGGCGCCGCGAACTGGATCTCGATGTACAGTCAGAGCGACACGCGCGTCTACCGCACTCCCTGGTTCGGCGGAACGCCGTGGCAGGAGAACGCGCCTCTCGAGCAGTACCTGGCGGACTCGCCGCTGACCGAGCTCTACAAGGTCACTACGCCTACTCTCGTGCTTGTCGGGGAAGAAGACGAGCGCGTGCCGATGCAGCAATCGGTCGAGCTCTATCGTGGGTTGAAAGCGAACGGGGTTCCGACCAAGCTCTACGTCGCACCGCGGCAGGGCCACGGCTGG
>JBBSMO010000261.1:0-4478 GCA_038233155.1 Longimicrobiales bacterium | reverse complement strand
GGGCGAGCCGACGTCGGACCGTGCGACGGTACCGCCACGCGACGAAGATACGAGCGATCATCCCTCACCTCCCCCGTGGATGGTGGACCCGCACACCTCGCAATCCCCCATCCCGTGCCAGAGCGGCTCGGGATGGCGGGCGTAGACGCCCATCCGCAGCAGCCGCCCCCGATGGCCGCACGCCGTGCAGGCCGTCTCCGGTCCCGGCGACTCGCCGGTGAGTACCGCGGTCGCGAGGTCGGACAGCGCGGCGCGGTTCGCGTCCGGCTGGTCGGCGGCGTGCAGGATCTCCGAGGAGATCTCGCCCGCGCGGCCGATCGAGCGGACGGCCGAGATCAGCGCGGCGAGCTGGACGGCGGCGGGTTGGGGTGCCGGGGCTACCCGCCCGGCCGCGAACAGCGTCCGGGTGGTGGGCTTGCCTTCGGTGGGTTCGGTCTGCATCTTGTTTCCTCTGCATCTGGACCAGCCGGGATTCGTCCCGGCGCGAGCGCCCCTCCCTAGCCGGAGGGGCGTTTCGTTTTTACTCGTCATTCCCTTGGGTCCGCCGCGATCGACGCAGGCGCTCGTCGATGTAGACGTCGACCGCCTCTCGCAGGATCGGGGTCAGGTTCGGCAACCCATCTGCCCTCCGGAACGCCTCCAACATCTCTGCGCGCGTCCGCACGAGCCGGAAAGAAATCGGCTTGCTCAACGGCTCCCGAACGGCCGGCGTGTCAACGAGCATGCATCCCTCGGTTTCTGGACGTCCACAGTGTTTACCGGATCTTCGCAGCCGCCGCGGTGGTACCAGCGGGGTATTGTAAACAAGATAAGAGAGCACTCTCAAGTTGTCAAGAGTGTCCCCACAAGACGAGTTGAGCCATGCCCTCTCGGCTACCCGATGGCGATGTCGGAGCGAAGATCCGCGAGATCCGCGGCCGCTTGGAGATGACGCAGGCGCAGTTCGCGGAAGCGCTCGGTGTGCCCGGTAGCGCTGCTCAGATCAGCAAATGGGAGGGTGGGGCGACCGCTTCGCACGATACTCTCGAGCGTATCGCGACCCTCGCGAAGGTGCCGGCCGCCATCTTCTACGAGCCGGACGCCACGCCTCAGCCGCTCACCATCCAGCAGGCTGCGGAGCTACGCGACGTGCTCCGGCGGGTCGTGGAGGATGCGGGGGCCGCGCTCCGGGTAGTCGAGCGGGCCGTGCGAGGAGGTGAGGAGCGGGGCGCGGGTGGAAGATGAAGCTGAACCTCGAGCGGGAGACCTGATGCCCGGCGACAACGCACGTGACCGCTCCACCCTCTGGGCTATCCTCGCCGTGGTCGGCGGTCTGGCGGTGATGTTCGCGCTGACGCTCTACAACGAGCGGCGCGACGCAGCGGCGGCCGCCCCAGCGCCCCGCGTCGAGCACGAAACCGCCTCAGCGGCCAGCTACGCGTGTCAGTTGGCGACGCGGACCTTATCGGCGGTAGCGGGGTATTGATAGGCGTGAACATGGCGAGCCGCGCGTACCGATTCCGTCTGTATCCCAACCGGGAGCAGACGCAACAACTGGCCCGTACGTTTGGGTGCAGCCGGTACGTGTACAATTGGGCCCTTCGCCGCAGATCAGACGAGTACCACAGGGCGGGCGCGAGTCTGTCGTTTGCCCAACTCAGCCGGGATCTCACCGCCTTGAAGAAGGATGGCGAAACCGAATGGCTGGGCGAGGTAAGTGCGGTCGTATTGCAGCAGTCTCTCCGCAATCTGGACACATCGTTTACCAACTTCTTCCAAGGACGGGCACGGTATCCCCGCTTCAAGGCAAGGAAGCGGAGCAAGCAGGTGGCCCGGTACGTCGGACACGCCTTCGGGTTGGATCATGGCAGACTCCGTCTCGCAAAGGTGCCGGGGCGGGTCAAGATTCGGTGGAGTCGGGATCTGCCGTCCGCTCCGTCCTCCTGCACGGTCGCGATGGATCCGGCGGGGCGTTACTTCGTCTCGTTTGCGTGCGTGGAAGAGATTGCACCCTTACCCCCGACAACCAAAGGGGTAGGGTTGGATCTTGGCCTCACGCACTTCGTGACGACGTCGGACGGGGAAAAGGTAGCGAATCCGAAGCATCTGGACGCTTCGCTTCGCAAGCTCGCCCGCGCACAACGCCGGTTGGCCCGCAAGCAGAAGGGGTCGAAGGGACGCGAGAAGCAACGCCGCAAGGTAGCGCGCATTCACGCTCGCATCGCAGACCAGCGGGGCGACTTCTTGCACAAGCTCTCCACCCAGCTTGTGCAGGAGAACGACTTAGTCGTGTGCGAATCGCTGGCTGTGGCCAACCTGATGAAGAACCGCTGTCTGTCGCGCGCCATCGGGCAAGCGGGCTGGGGCGAGTTCGTCCGCCAACTGGAATACAAATCCGAGTGGTACGGGCGCGTATTGGCCAAAACGGATCGATTCTTTCCGTCGAGCAAGCGGTGCTCCTCTTGCGGGTACATCGTGGCGTCGCTGCCGCTGTCCGTGCGAGAGTGGGCGTGTGCGGAATGCGGAGCTGAGCATGACCGGGATACCAACGCAGCGAACAACCTATATAGCGCGGGACACGCGCGAATCTACGCCGCTGGAGACCTGGGTAAGTCCGTCCAAGGATTCGTCCTTGTCGGCTCCGGTCGTTGAATGCGGAATCCCCTTCCGTCAGGAGAGGGAGTGTCAAGGAGCCGTGATCGGGACTCGTCGCTAGGGCTTGACACCGTAGCCGATGGCTACTATATTGAGGGTAAGATGATCGAGATACGGTCATCGCGCGAGCGGCCCCGGCGCACAGGGGCCACGAGACAGGGAGCGGGATGATGAGCGCACTCAGCACGACGGCACGGGAGTTTTTGGTTGGTTTGGGCGTCGAAGTCTACGACGTGCGAGATGGGGTGGTCTACATGGGTGATCGGAGTGGAGGGTCATACGATCCCGCTTCGATCGTGGCAGTGGAATCCGCGTGCGAGACGGCGGCGGCGCAGGAGTTCCATGACGACGAGGACCGCACTGCTAAAGCGTACTGCTTCGCGGCGTTTCATTCGGCCCTCGCCGAGGCGTCCTGAGTATGCGCTTTCCAATCCGCAGCTCGGGGAAGGCGGTTACGTCCGTGCGCAGGCATAAGCTACCGCCGTCCGCGGGCGGCAGCGCGCAGACACTGCACCTGTTACGGGTGCAGTTGGGCTCCTCCTCAGACGAACCACGGTACGCTGTAGCGGTCCACTGGGGTGTCGGGGGTGGCGGGATGTACTACTACTCGGGCATGCCGAGCAGCTACGCGCTGATTACTGCCTATCCGTGGACTGGCATAGAGATGGTGAGGGCGCTCGCGTGGCGGCGGCGGGGAGAAGCTGAGTGGCTGTTCGTGGCGTGCGCGGATGCGAACAGCCTCGAGCCCCAGCGCGCATGGCAGCACCGTGGCTATGTCGAGAGAACGGAAGCCATGCGGCAATGGAAGGCGACAAGGAACCCCGCCCACCTCCACACGAAGCCAGATCGCTGGTGTGAGCGGTGCGGCAGGCCGCTGCCGGACCTGGGGCCTGATAGGCCCCACTGCTCCATGCCTTGTGCGGCATGATTGACGGCGGCCCAACGCCCACATGGCCCCCCGAGCAGGTCCGCGCCTGGATCGACCGCCACGGTGGGAATCTCAGCGCCTGCGCCCGCCGTCTCCGGGTGCATCGCACGGAGCTCCAGGGGTGGGTGGCGGACCCGGACCAGTCGAGCAGCGCGCGTTCACTCCCGCCGCGTGTACAGGGGCACATGGAGTCGCTGGACGCGCACGAGCCGGGACCGATTCGAAGCGGCTGAACTACGGCCCCGGCTCCTACGGCTGCACCACCCCCGCGGTCATCTCCGCCAGGCGCGCCGCGTCCACGCCGGCGTCGCCATCGTACGCGTCCAGCGACGCGGGGAAAGCGTTAGCGGCAGCGTTGGGGTAGCGGGCTGCGATCCGCCCCACCAGAGCGTTGCCGGCGAAAGTGTAGCCGCCCGTGGTCCCCGTCTCCCACGACGCGAGCTTCTCGCCGAGGCCACCCCAGAAGATTCCATACGTGGAGGGATGGAAGAGGTTGCGGATGATTGAGAGTCCCTCGATGGGCTCCGCTCCCTTGGCGGGATCGAGGTTCATTCCCGAGTTGACGGCGATCAGGGTGTTCCGTGCGACGTTCAGGTTGCGGACGTTCTTCAAGACCTGGATCGCTTTCCCGGTCGTCCCGTAAGCCGGGTCCTGGCCGACCTCGATCAGGTTGTCGGCGATCGACATCCGTTCCTCGCGCTCCGACACGTGGTTGTAGTCGTAGGCGAGCATCGAGATTCCCGAGGGGCTGTTGCGGATGATGTTCCAGCGGAAGGTCACGTCCCGCACCGCAGCACCCGGCGCCTCTCCGTTCTGGTTGCGCGGCGTGAGCTGCACCGCGAACCCCTGCTGCCCATCCGCCCAGTTGCCGTCGAGGACGTTGCCCTCGAAGAGGACCCGCTGGGCGTTCTTCAGC
>JBBSMO010000260.1:0-4480 GCA_038233155.1 Longimicrobiales bacterium | reverse complement strand
GTCCCTCGTCATCGCCTCCCGCACCTTCTTCATGGCGGCGCGGGCACGATCGGCGAACGGGTCGGGCAACTCCGGCTCCCCGGCAAGCAGCTCCCACCGGGCTCGCTCCAGCGCGCTCGTCAACGAAGGCGCTTGCTTCAGAGCAACGCCCATCCCCGCGCCGCTGGTCACCACGTCCGCCTGCGCGAGTTTCTGTACGACCTCGGTGCGCCGCGCGGCCGCGCAAGCGTGTTTCCGGCCGGCCGCCGATTTCGCGCACCACCTCTCGCCCGCCCTCTGCGATCTCCATGTTCGCAGCCGAGGTGAGAGAATCTACGTAGCTGTTCTCCGCCTCTTGAACCGCCCGCTGGGCGAGGAAGCCGCGGAACTGCTCGCGCTGCTCGCCCAACTCTGCCTGCCGGCGCTCTTCCATCCGGATCACATGATAGCCGAAGGGCGTTTCCACGACCTCGCTGATTTCACCCGCCTCGAGTTGGAAAGCCGCTTCATCGAAGGGCGCCACCATTCGCCCGCGGCCGAAGAAACCAAGGTCGCCGCCGCGCTGCGCACTGCCCGGATCCTGAGAATACTCGGTGGCAAGCGCGGCGAAATCTGCACCGCCGACGGCCCGCTGGCGCAGCTCTCCGGCCAGTGCGCGAACGCTGTCGCGTTGCGCATCCGTCGCTTCCCCGGGGACTCGCAGGAGGATGTGGCGCGCGCGGATCTCGGCGCCGGGACCCTCGCTGGCCCACCGCTGGGCCAATTGCTCGTCGGTAAAGGCGGTGTCTATGGTGATCACCCGCTCGCGCAGGCGGGTGACCAGCAGCTCTTCACGCGCGGGCTTCACGAGAACGTCGAGGTCTATGCCGGCGAGGTCCGGATCATCCTCAGCGGCGGTCGCGAGGAGGATGTAGTCCACCCAAAGATTTGCAAGGACGCCGACGATCTGCGGCTCGGCGGGCACCTGCGGGCTGGCCGCCAGCAACTCGGCGGCTTCCTCTACCCGAAGTTCCTTGCCAGCGGCGCGGGCGACCACATCGGTGTGCGAGTTCATGGCCTCTCCAAAGGCATCGCAGCCGGCCGAGACGAGCAGGGCGAACGGAAGGATCAGCGCCCGACGCAGGTATTTCATCAAGTTCTCCAGTTGGAAGATGTAGGAAGCGGCAACCAGCCGCGGGGTAAAACCAAGATCTTAGGCTGCGCGCGCCTGCTGCGGCGCAAGCGCCCGTAGCGCGGCGACCAGACTTGCGGCAATCGACTGCGGGCCGCGACGCTGCAATGTAAGTGAAAGCGGGATGGGGCGCGCTAGTTCGACATCGAACTGTCGCTCGGTGAACGCCCGCTGCAGGTCGTTCATCCCGATCATCACCCCCGAGCGGAAGTTGATGCGCGCGTCCCACGGCCGCACCAGAATACGTTCGATCCCCAACTCCGTTCCAAGCAGGCGCAAAGCCGTTGTTTCCAGGAGCGCCTCCGCTTCCTGCGGCAGCGGGCCGTACCGGTCCCGAAGCTCGCGCCGCAACGCATCTACCTCCACGAGCGTCGCGATCTGCGACAGGCGGCGGTACAGGTGCAGCTTCTGCGCTTCGTCGGGAACATATTCGTCGGGGATCAGGGCAGCGCCATCTACCGACACTTCGGTGCGTGGCTTGGCCGTTTCCGCACCCCCGTTCTTCAAGCGGCGGATGGCTTGCTCGAGCAGGCGCATGTACGTGTCCAACCCAATGGCATGCACAAAGCCAGATTGCGCCGAGCCCAAGATGTTGCCGGCACCGCGGAGCTCGAGATCTTTCAGCGCGATGCCGTAGCCGCTGCCCAGTTCGGTGTAGTGTTCGAGCACCCGCAGCCGCTTCTCCGCATCATCGGAGACATTGTCCGGGATCAGCAGGTAGCAGAACGCACGGTGATGCGAGCGGCCGACGCGGCCGCGGATCTGGTAGAGCTGCGACAGACCGAAGTGATCGGCCCGGCTGACGATCAGGGTATTGGCGTTCGGGACATCGAGGCCCGATTCGATGATCGAAGTCGCGACCAGCACATCTACCTCGCCATTTACGAAGGCGGTCATCACGTCTTCGAGCTGCCGCTCGCGCATCTGGCCGTGCGCGACCGAGATGCGCGCCGACGGAACGAGTGCGCGGACCCGTTCCGCTATGGTCTCGATGGTGTCGATGCGATTATGTACGAAGAACACCTGGCCCCCGCGGTCGATCTCGCGGCGCAAGGCATCTTCGATGATGGGGTCGGCCCATGGCAGGACATGGGTGATGATCGGCTGCCGGTCCCGCGGCGCAGTCTGGATCAGCGTCAGGTCGCGGATGCCGAGCAGGCTGAAGTGCAAGGTGCGCGGGATGGGTGTGGCCGTGAGCGTAAGCACATCTACCCGCTGCTTCAACTGCTTGAGCCGCTCCTTGTGCTTGACGCCGAAGCGCTGCTCCTCATCTACCACTACGAGGCCGAGATCTTTGAACACCACATCTTTCGAGAGCAGCCGGTGGGTACCGATCGCAATGTCCGCATCCCCCGCGGCGAGCCGCTCTATCACCTGCTTCTGCTCCTTCGCGGTGCGGAACCTGGACAATGCTTCGATTCGCACTGGAAAGCTCGCGAGGCGCTCGGTGAAGGTCTGCAGATGCTGCTCGGCGAGGATGGTAGTCGGCACGAGCACCGCCACCTGCTTGCCGTCTTGTACCGACTTGAAAGCGGCGCGAATCGCGATTTCCGTCTTGCCGTAGCCCACGTCGCCGCAGATCAACCGGTCCATAGGCCGGACGGATTCCATGTCCCGCTTCACATCCGCGGTGGCTTGCCGCTGGTCGGGGGTGTCTTCGAAAAGGAAGCCGGACTCCATCTCGTGCTGCCACCGGGTATCCGGGCTGAAGGCGAAGCCCTCGGCAGCTTCGCGAGCCGCATACAGATCGAGCAGCTCGGCGGTCATTTCCTCGATCGCCTTCTGCGTGCGCGCCTTGGTACGCGTCCAGGTCTTGCCGCCAATTCTGTGGACCCTAGGCGGCTCCGCATCTTCCGAGTCGGAAACCCAGCGCTCGATCAGGTCTACACGGTGCACCGGCACGCGCAGCACCTCGGCCCCGGCGTATTCGATGACCAGCGTCTCGAACTGCTCCTCGCCTAAGCGGACCGTTTCCATGCCGCGGAAGCGGCCCACCCCGTGGTCCATGTGCACCACATAATCGCCCGGCTTCAAAGCCGCGAAGCTTTCGATAGCCGCACCGCCCCGGAACTGCCGCCGCCGCCGCAGCCGCCGGGTGCGGCGGAAGACTTCGTGATCGGTCAGCACCCGAAGTGGCGGCGCGGCATCTTCCAGAACGAAACCGCCGGACAGCGAGCCTACCGCGAGCTGGACACCGGCCCGCACGCGCATTTCATCTACGAGCTCTTCGAGCCGTTCGAGCTGCCCCTGGTTGTCGCAGAGGATCAGAGTTCGCGCGCCTTCCGCTTTGCCCTTGCGGATCAGCTCGGCCAGGCGGGGCATCTCGCGGTCCACCGCTTCCGGCGGCGCGGCGCCGAAGTGCAGCGCGGGTTCGGCCACCGTGCCGGGCGGATCGAGCAGCAGGCGCGGGAACTCCGCGAGCGTCCCCTCGATGCGGGCAGGTGGCTGAAAGATCCGTTCGGGCGGGTCCGGCCGGTGGCCGCGCCAGGCTTCGGTCTGGTGCAGGAGCTGGACCTCGTCCCAGGTGCGCAGCCACTCGGCCCGGTTGGCTTCCGGGCTCAGGTCGAGAACGGTCGTCGCGGGGGGCAGGTAGGCGAGCAGCGAACGGCGCTCGCCGCCCGGGGCGGCTGGTTCGGGGGATGACGTCTGCCGCGCACGCAGATCTACCGGCAGGATCTGAATCGATTCCGCCGGGCGCACCGAAAGCTGTGAGAGAATGTCGAAGTAGCGGATAGACTCGATCGTGTCGCCCCAGAACTCGATGCGCGCGGGCTCGGGGAGGCCGAAGCCGAAGACATCCAGCACACCGCCGCGCTGCGCGAACTGGCCGACCTCTTCGACCGTTGGCACGCGCGTGAAACCCATCTGTTCGAGGCGTGCGCCGATCTCGGCTGGCCGGGCGGCCGCTCCGGTAGCCAGGCCGAGCGTCAGCTCGTCCAGGCCGTCTACGGCGGGGGCGAGCTCCTGCAGGGCACGGGCGGTGCTGACGATGATGGTCGCGCGGCCGGCGAGCAGCGCCTCGATCACCTCTACGCGGAGCCCTCCGATCTCGACGTGGGGCTCCGCATCTTCATAGGGCAGCGACTCCCGCTGCGGGTAGAGGAACACTCCCCCTTCGCCGGAGATGGCTTCGATGTCGGCTACGGCCTGCTCGGCGTTGTCGGGCGAGGGGGCGACCACCAGCCAGATCCGGTCTGGCCGCGCCGCGCTCAGGGCGGCAACGAGCAGGGCAGGCGCTGCGCCCGCTAGGCCGCCGAGGCTGGCGCTGCCGCCACGCTCCGGCAGAGCCGTTACCAGCGATTGGAATGCGGGGATGCTCTCGAACGCGTC
>JBBSMO010000259.1:0-4482 GCA_038233155.1 Longimicrobiales bacterium | reverse complement strand
CTGGCGCGGCAGCGCGGCGAAACCGTTCTGGTGCACGGCGACTACGATGTGGATGGCATCTGCGCGACCGCCATCTACACGCGCGCGCTGACCATGATGGGGCTGAAGCCCGTCCCCTTCGTGCCGCACCGGTTGAAGGATGGCTACGACCTTTCGGCGGCCGGCGTTCAAGCCGCGGCGTCGGCCGGAGGGACTCTCATCCTGACGGGGGATTGCGGCATTGTTGCGCACGATGCGGTTGCAGCCGCACGCGCGGCGGGCATCGATACCATCGTCACGGACCACCACACCCCCGCCGCCACCCTGCCAGATGCGGCGGCGGTGGTCAACCCGAACCGGCGCGACTGCTCCTATCCGAACAAAGGCCTGGTCGGCGCGGGTGTCGCCTTCAAAGTGTGCCAGGCGCTCGCGGATGAGCTCGGCTTCCCCGCGGAACGGCTCGTGGCGCTGCTCGACCTCGTCGCCCTCGCTACCGTGGCGGACATCGGCCCGCTCCAGGGGGAGAACCGCGCCCTCGTCCGCTGGGGGCTCAAGGTGCTGCCGCGCACACCGAACCCGGGGCTGCGTGCGCTGCTCGGCAGCACCGGGCTGGCCGGGCGCGACGAAATCACCGCCGGGCATCTCGGCTTTGTGCTCGGCCCGCGGCTCAACGCGGTGGGGCGCATGGGCGAGGCGCTGCGGGGCGTGCGCCTCCTGCTGACGAGCGATGCCGCGGAAGCAGCGCGGATCGCAGCCGTGCTCGAGACCGAGAACCGCGCACGCCGTGAAGCGGAGCAAAAGACACTCGACAGCGTGCTCGGGCAACTCGGGCAGATGTACGACCCGGCTGAAACGCGCGGCGTGGTGCTCGCCGGTGAGGGATGGCACCCGGGGGTGATCGGGATCGTGGCGTCGCGCATCGTCGAGCGCATTCACCGGCCGGTGATGCTGATCGCGCTGGATGGCGATACGGACGGCAAGGGCAGCGCACGCTCGGTTCCCGGTTTTCACATGCACCAGGCGCTGCAGGTGTGCGCGGCGCACCTGGTGCGCTTCGGCGGGCATCGTGCGGCAGCCGGATGCACAATACGGCCGGAGGCGGTCGCAGCCTTCCGCGACGCCTTCGACGCGCATGCCCGCTCGGTACTCGAGGAGCAGATGCTCGAGCCCGAGCTTCGCATCGACATCGAGATCCGCTTGGCTGATGCCGATCTCCCGCTGCTGCGGGTGCTGCGCCACGCGGCGCCCTTCGGCATGGGCAACCCCACGCCGGTGCTCGCCGCGCGCGGCGTCCGCGTGTCGGGCGAGCCTCGCATCGTCGGGCGCGACCACCTGAAGATGACGCTCGCGGACGGCGCTACCCGGCTCGACGCGATAGGCTTCGGCATGGGCGGGCGCCTGCCCGAGCTGGTCGCCGCGCGCAACGGCATCGATGTCGCCTTCAAGTTGGATGAAGACAGCTACCGGCGCGGCCGCGACGGACCGCGCGTTCAGGCGCGGATAGCGGACTTTCGCGCCGCCGGCGGCGGGTGAGGATCATCGCCGGACGCTGGCGCGGCCATCGCATCCAGGCACCCGCTGGCAAGAACACGCGCCCCACCACCGACCGGGTGCGCGAGGCGTGGATGAGCATCTTGGGGGAAGCGCTGCTCAACGCGCGCGTACTGGATCTGTTCGCCGGCTCCGGTGCCCTTGGCCTCGAGGCGCTTTCCCGCGGCGCTAGAAGCGCAGTGTTCGTGGAAAAATCCGCGGCCTCGGTGCGCAGCCTCGAGGCAAACGTGCGCAAGCTCGGAGCAGGCAGCAGCGCACAGGTGATTCGCGGTGACGCGCTCCGCCACGCGCGCGGCCTGAAAGCGGATGCCTTCGACGTGGCGCTCGCCGACCCGCCGTACGGCCGCGGCATGGCGGCGGGGCTCGTCGCACGCTTCGCCGAAGTCCCCTTTGCCGCTCTGCTTGCCGTCGAGCACCGTACGGATGAACCGCTGCCGGCTCTGGCGGCTAGCGACACCCGCCGCTACGGCGACACTGCCCTTTCCTTTTTCCATGCCCCCCCGTGACTTCGAAACCCGTCACCGCCATCTGCCCCGGCTCCTTCGACCCGCTGACACGGGGTCACGAGGACATCATCCGCCGAACCTTGAGCTTTGCGGACCGGGTAATCGTAGCTGTCGCCGAAACCGCCACACAGAGCAAGCGCGGCAGGTTTACGGTACCCGAGCGCATCGGGTTGATTCGCAGCGTCTTCCAAGACCAACCACGGGTAGAGGCCACATCTTTTGCGGGGCTGCTCGTCGAATTTGCCCGGCAGCGCGAGGCGCACCTCATCGTTCGTGGCCTGCGCGCCATCTCGGATTTCGAGTACGAGCTGCAGATGGCGCAGATGAATCATGCTTTGAATGCGGAGATCGAAACCGTCTTCCTCACTCCTGCGGCCGAGTTCGCCTTTCTTTCTTCGTCGCTGGTGCGAGAGGTGGCGGCGCTCGGGGGCGATGTCGGACCGTTCGTGTCCCCGCCGGTGCTGGAAGCACTCCGCGGCCCCGGCAACCCGTGAACTCCTTTCTGGAAAGTGTCCGCGAGCGCGCGCGCCAGCAGCCGCGACGTCTGGTCTTTCCCGAAGGCGATGACGAGCGCACCCGCCTTGCCGTGGCGGAGCTGGCGCGCGACGGGCTTGCGCAACCGGTCTTGGTGGTCGGTGCGGAAGATCCGGAAGAAGGTCTTGCAGCAGGAGTCGAAATCGTCCGCCCCGCGACGGACGCGCGGCTCGGGCGGCTTGCCGGCCTGCTTTGGGAGCGTCGCCGCGCGCGGGGGCTGACACCGGAACAGGCGCTCGAGCTCGCCGTTGCGCCCCTGATGTTCGGTGCATTGCTCGTCTCGGCCGGCGAGGTTGATGGCTCGGTGGCAGGCGCGGCCAACGCCACGGGAGATGTGCTGCGCGCGGCGTTCTGGGCCGTCGGCACGGCGCAAGGTACCCGCACCGTCTCTTCCACCATGTACATGCTCGTGCCGCCCTTCCGCGGCGGCGAGGCCGAGGTGCTGAGCTTCGCCGACTGCGCCGTCGTACCGCACCCGACGGCCGGGCAGCTCGCGGATATCGCCGTAGCCGCCGCACTCGCCCGCCGCCGCGTAGTGGGCGACGAGCCGCGGGTCGCATTCCTGTCGTTCTCGACCGCTGGCAGCGCGGAGGACGAATCCGTCACCCGCATTCGCGACGCGCTCGAGCGGTTCCGCCAAAGGGAACCGCACATCACCGCCGATGGCGAGCTGCAGGCGGATGCCGCGCTCGTCGAGAGCGTCGCCCGGCGCAAAGCCCCCGGCTCCGCCCTGGCAGGCGGCGCCAACGTCCTGATCTTTCCGGACCTGAATGCCGGCAACATCGCCTACAAGCTCGTGCAGCGCCTTGCCGGCGCCGACGCCATCGGCCCCGTGATCCAAGGGCTGCGCCGCCCTTGCAACGACCTTTCGCGCGGCGCAACCGCGGAGGACATCGTCAATGTCGCCTGCATAACCGCGCTGCTGGCGGGATGAGCAGGTGTGCCACCTGCCACCCCTCACCAAGATAGCGGCCGGGCGATCGCCCTCAGCATAGGCAGCAACGGAGGGCTACCGGCTGCTGACTACCGCCTCCAAACTCTTTGGCATATCGCTTGCCCTGCTGCAACCCCCCAATCAACCCATTCAACGTGGAGCGGAGGACATGAGCTTCGATACCAGCAAAGAGAACGGCATTCTGGTGGTGGACGTAGACGGCCAACTGATCGTAGGAAATCGCCAGGAGCTGAAACAAAAAGTGCTGGACGAGCTCGAAGGCGGCGAACGCAAGTTCCTGATCGACTTCTCGAACACCGGGTACATCGACTCGTCGGGGCTGGGTGTATTGGTGAGTCTTTCGAAGAAGATCCGCGAGCAGGGCGGCGAACTGCGCCTCGCGAACCTGAACGAAGATTTGCGAACGCTTTTCGAACTCACCAAGCTGGACACGTTGTTCAACATCGCCGAGTCGCGCGACGAGGCACTGCAGAGTTACTGATCGCCAGCCGTGCCGCCCTCGGGGCGGGACCCGCCGACGATGAATCCATCTCCATCTCGCCGCCGGGCAACACCGCCGGCGGAGCGTGCCGAATTCGTGCTCGAGCTGCCGAGCGATGTCGGCATCATTCAGGGCGCAGTCGCAGATCTCGAACGCCGCTGCCGCGAGTTCGCCTTCGGCGGTTCTCTGCTATCTCTGAACCTGCGTGTCGGCGTAACCGAGGCCATCACCAACGCCATGCTGTACGGCAACGGGGGCAATCCCGAGAAGCTGGTGCGGGTTCAAGTCGAGTTGGATATGGAGTGCGTCGCGCTGGAAGTCGCCGACCAAGGCAACGGCTTCGATCCGGCCTCTGTGCCAGATCCTACCCTTCCCGAAAACCTGGACCGTCCCGGCGGGCGCGGGCTGTTCCTGATCCGCGAGCTGATGGACGAAGTCGAATTCAACGACCAGGGTAATTCGGTACGACTCGTTCT
>JBBSMO010000258.1:0-4486 GCA_038233155.1 Longimicrobiales bacterium | reverse complement strand
GAAACAACTCCGCCATCGCAGGCGCCAGCATGCCCGCCTCGGCCGCCGCCTGCCCGACCGTAACCCCCGGCCGAAGCCGCCCGACCACCTCGCCGACGCTGGTCGACCAGAGCCCGATGCGGTCGGCGGGGTCGATCTCCGCCGGTATGAACAGCTGCGTGCTCGCGTTCGGGAACTGAAACCCGCGCGGGGTGATGCCGATCACGGTGTGGCGACTGCCGTCCAGATCGACCGCCTCGCCGAGGATCCCGCGATCCGCTCCGAAGCGATCGCGCCAGAAGCCGTCGCTCAGGACCACCGCTCGCCCGCTGCCGGGCTGTTCTTCATCGGGCCGAAAGCCGCGTCCGAGAGCGGGGGCGACGCCCAGCACGTCGAAGAACTCGGCGGTGACCACGGACGCCTCCGCGCGAATCGGCTCCCCGTCACCGCTCAGCGTCACCTGCTGGGCGGGCAGGTACCCGGCAATGCCGCTGAAGCTGCCCGCCCGTTCCCGGAACTCGACGAACGCGCCTTTCCAGTGCGCCGCGTCCACCAGCGCCACCAGCCGACCCGAATCCGCGTAGGGCAGCGGGCGCAGCAGAACCCCGTCCACAACGGTGAAGATGGACGTGGTCGCGCCGACTCCCACCGCCAGCGTCAGCACCGCGACCGCGGTGAAGCCGGGACTCTTGCGCAGCCCCCGCAGCGCGAAACGCAGATCGTCGCGCAAATCGCCGAACGCCTCCCGCTTGCGGCGCTTCCGGTCTTGCTTTTGACCTTCGCCGTGACAGGCGCGCGCCACACTCTCGATGTCCCCAAAGCGGCGCTCCGCCTCCGCGCGGGCTGCCGCCGGTTCCATCCCCTGCTCGATCAGTTCGGCCGCCCGCATCTCGAGATGAAAGCGCAGCTCGTCGGCGACATCGGCTTCCACGTCGGCGCCACGGAACCGAACGTAACGGCGCCACATGGGAGGCGTGCTCACGTAACGCTCGCCCAATCCGGGCGATCAGCCGAATGCAGCACCCGCCCCACCGCTTCCGTGAAGCGCGCCCAGGTGGACGTTTCCGTCCGTAGTTGCGCCCGCCCTTCCTCCGTCAACTGATAGAACTTCGCGCGGCGATTGTTCTCCGAAAGACCCCATTCGCTCTCGACCAATCCTTTGCGCTCGAGGCGGTGCAGGGCAGGGTACAGCGTGCCCTCCTCAACCTGCAACGCCCCGCCGGTGAGGTGCGAGATCCAGTTCACGACCGCATACCCGTGCGCGGGGCCCCACGTCAGCGTCTTCAGGATCATCATCTCGAGCGTTCCCTGCATCAGTGCGAGTTCTGGCGGCGGCATGGTCGACGTCGGGTGAGAAGGGAGCGATTTACCCCTGGCAGTTCTATGGGAAGCTACCGGAGTTCCCCTGGCAGGTCAAGGGGAATCTCGGTCGCCCTGTTCGTTGTTCCGGCAGGTGCGGGTACTGCGGCTCCGGGCGGCATCCGTTCGCTCGAAGGGCGCGTAGGGATGCCGACGCTGGCAGATCCAACAGGACCGGCCAATCGAGAGCGTGTCTCCACCCGCAAGGGGCTGTGGCGATGACGCCCGGCGGCGCGAGCGGTACCCTGAAGGGTGCGGGTTCATGCCAGCGGCGCGGGTGAGCGCGGGGTATGGCGCCGCCGTAGCTTCGCGCACCGGGGGCGAGTCTCACCCCGCGCCGGAGCGGCAACGGAGCCGGCCGGCAAACCCGCGCCCCGATGGGCGCAAGCCGCTGCCGCTTTCCCTCCGGCAGGGATTCAGTGCCCCGGAGGCGCTTCGATACGTCCGGCAGGGGTGCAGCGTCCTGCAGCGGCTTCGATCCGCCCTCGAGCGTTGCGCCGGCTGCATGCTGCCCAGGCGTTTCACCCCCGGCGAGACCCCGCTGCTTGTCCGCCACTGTTCCTCGAAATACATTGCACCATCCTCTCACCTTTACCCGCCCCTGGGATGATCAAACTCGCTCCGCAGTCCCGCCGGACGTTCATGAAGGCTTCTGGAAGGTGGCTGAGCGCATCCTGGCTTGCGGCGAGCCTTCCGGCAATCGAATTGTTGAGCGCCTGCGCGCGCGATGCCGCGGAGCGGGGTCTGCCCTTCAAGTTGCTCACTGCGGAAGAGGGTGCCGAACTGGATGCGCTCGCGGCGCTGATCATCCCCAGCGACGAAACGCCGGGCGCGCGCGAAGCGGGCGCGGTGCACTTTATTGACCTGATGCTGGCGGAGGAGCCGGAAGAGGTTGAAAAATTCCGCGGGGGTTTGCTCGCCTTTCAGCAGCGGGTGCGCGCGGATCACCCCGGAGCCGGGCGCTTTTCGGAGCTCGGCCCCGCGCAGCAGATCGAGTTCCTCCGAGGGTTGGATGCACGGGCGGAGCAAGCCGAAGCGGCGGAGCAGGCGAAGCGGGAGCTCCGGGCAGCGCAGGAGGCTGCCGCGGAGGCGGGCGGGGCGGAAGGCGCGGCGGCCATCGAGGAGCTCGCGACGGAGGAGCCGGCGCGCGAACTCGAATTCTGGGAGAACATCCGGACGATGACGGTGATGGGCACGTTTTGCCACCCGAATCAGGGAGGAAATCAGGATCTGGCTGGTTGGAATATCCTGGGCCTGGACCCCGCTGCCGCGTTCCAGCCGCCCTTCGGGTTCTATGACCGCGAGTATGCGGAAGGAGCGGCATGATGAACCCGCTCCTGCAGGAGATGCCGGCCTTTCCCACGCGGACGCCCGTGGACTTCGTGATCATCGGCTCCGGCGCAGCGGGGGGAGTGATGGCGAAGGAGCTGTCTACAGCCGGCTTCGACGTGGTGGTTCTCGAGCAGGGGCCGTGGCGCAGCGAGTCGGACTTCATCCACGACGAGATGGATCGCGGGCTGCCAGACACCCCCGAGGATGACAAGCAGTCCTTCCGGCAGACCGCGGATGAAGAGGCGCGCGTCCGGCGTGCGCTCTACTACCTGCGCATGGTGGGCGGGACCAGCGTCCATTTCACTGCCAACTACTGGCGCTTCCGCGAAGTGGATTTCAAGGAGCGCAGCCTGCTCGGCCCCCTCGCCGGCACCGGCTTCGCCGATTGGCCGGTCACCTACGAGGAACTCGAGCCGTACTACACCAAGGTAGATTGGGAGGTGGGAGTTTCAGGAGCGCCAGGGCCGCACGACCCGCCCCGTTCGCGGCCGTACCCGATGCCGCCCTTGCCCGTGAAATCTTCCGGCGTACTGCTCGAGCGCGCGGCGAAGCGCCTCGGCTGGCACCCGTTTCCCGCGCCGATGGCGATCCTTTCGCAGCCGCACAACGGGCGCCCGCCCTGCCAGCATTGCGGCTGGTGCATGGGCTTCGGCTGCGAGTACTCGGCCAAGTCATCGAGCCTGGCGGCAATGATCCGCCCCGCCATCGCGACCGGCCGTTGCGAAGTGCGCGCCGAGTCTACCGTCGCGCGCATAGAAACGGACGCCACCGGACGCGCTTCCGAGGTCGTCTACTTCGATGCGGGCGGCACCCGCCAGGCTCAAAGGGCGAAGGCGGTGATCGTCTGTGCGAACGGTGCCGAATCCCCGCGGCTGCTCCTGATGTCCGAGTCGAACCGCTTCCCCGACGGGCTCGCCAACAGCAGCGGCAAGGTGGGCAGGTACCTGATGGGCAACGGGCAGATCCACGTCTATGGTGTGTTCCCGCAGCCGCTGAACGAGCACAAAAGCGTGCAGGTTTCGCGCGTGGTTTGGGACTTCTACGATTCGGACCCGTCGCGCGGTTTTTACGGCGGCGGCGGGATCGATGCGCGCTTCCAGTTCAACCCGATCGGCTTCGCCTTGGATGGGTTGCCGCCCGGCTCCCCGCGCTGGGGTGCCGAGTACAAGAAGCTGCTCGGAAGCCACTTCAACTACACCCTCGATGTCAACGGGCACACCACCAACATCCCGATGGAGACCAACCGGATCGACCTCGACCCGGAGCTGAAAGACCGGTTTGGGCGGCCGGGAATGCGCGTCACCGCTAAAGATCACCCCGACGATCTCAGCGTGCAGGAATTTTTCGTAGAGCGGTGCACCGAAGTGGTCGAGGCGATGGAGCCGGTGACGATGTGGAGCCGCCCCGTGCGGGAGCGCGGCGGATTTGCCCACCTGCTGGGAACCTGCCGGATGGGCGACGACCCGGCCAGTGCGGTCGTGGACAGATACCATCGGGCGCACGACGTGCCGAATCTGTTCGTCTGCGATGGCTCGAGCTTCGTCAGCTCGGGGCGCGGCCAGCCGACGATGACTATTCAGGCGCTGGCGTTTCGCGCGGCGGATCACATCGCGGAATTTGCGTGGCGGGGGGAGATTTGAGGCTTCGGCAATGCTCAGGCGCCAGTCTTTGCGGGCGTTCAGCCAGCCGGCTTCGGCGCGCGCCGCGGAGACCCCCCTTCCCCGGCCCTTCCCCCGCAAGGGGGGAAGGGGGGACCGCAACGCGCTTGGGGAGGTGGTGGGAGATCCGACAGAGCCGGGGGCACCAGTCCGCGAAG
>JBBSMO010000257.1:0-4508 GCA_038233155.1 Longimicrobiales bacterium | reverse complement strand
GCGTTCGGCCCGTTCGGCTACAGCCGGTGCGTCAGGATCGCGGAGGGCATCTGCGAGTGCTACGAAGGCGAGGGTGCAGCGCGCGCGTACCACGTCCGGCGAGAGGGAAATCACGCGCCGGCAGAGCACGCCGGCTTGGTGAAACGAGTCGGCCTCGAGGTGCAGGTCAATCGCACGGCCGTAGTAGATGCGCGCCGCGTCGGCATCATCGGCGGCTGCGCACGGCCCGGCTGCCTCGGCTAGCATCCGCGCCCTCGCGAGGGGCGCGGCGCCCGCGGCCTGGCGCTCGATTTCCGCCAGATGCCGGTTCAACTGCTGCCCCGATGGCGTCTTGGGACTGCCCAGCAGCCTGCGTAACCAGAGCAGCATTTTTCTCTCCTGCTGTGGGGAGCGGCGGCCGGCGGGCGGCACATCCCGCCTGCCGCTATCGCTGGCAGTATGGGGGGGCGCCCCGCCCGCGGGCAACTGGGTCGCGCCTGCGTCGCCCGTTGACGGTTGGTAACGAGCACCGCGACCTTTATCTGATTGGTGCACAGCACTCCGCGCTCCCATCCATCGCAATGCCGCCCGGACCTGACCCCCAACCCGCCGTCGCCGCCACCACCCGCCAAGTTGCGGGGGTCGTGTTGGCCGCCGGCCGTTCCCGGCGTATGGGGCGCCCCAAGGCGCTGCTGGGAACGCCCGACACCTGGATCGCGCGCTCCGTCACGGCCCTCCGCGAGGGCGGCTGCGACCCTGTCATCGCTGTTGTCGGCCCGCTGGCCGAAAGCGACTTCGCCGCCATCGCCGCCGCCGCTCGTGACGCGGGTGCCGCAGTCGCCGAAAACGCGCTTCCGAAGAGCGAACAGATCGACTCGCTCCGGTGCGGGTTGCGCGCCCTGCCCGCCGCGGTGGTGGCAGCGGTGGTGACCCCAGTAGACTTGCCTGGCATCCGCGGCGAAGATGTGGCGCGCCTCGTCGCCGCGTTTCACCGGGTTGGCGGTGCGCCCGTAGTGGTGCCCGTTTTCGGCGGCCGGCACGGCCACCCGGTCCTTTTTTCACGAGAGGTGTTCGCCCAGCTTCTCGAGCGGGATCTGCCGGATGGTGCCCGGGGCATCGTCCATGCACACGCAGCGGCGCTGACGGAAGTTCCCGTCGATCATCCGGCAGTGCTCGAGGATGTGAACACGCCGGGACAGCTCGGCTCCGCCTATCGGGCGCCGGAGTGACCGGGCCGCGTGAGCCCGCGGCGGCACAGCTTTCCCGGGCGGTGCTCGCCGCGCTCGCCGGGGGCGAACCGGTGGCCGCCGCAGTGATTGTCGCAGCGGCGCAGGGAGATGCAGATGCACCCGGCCGACGGTTGCTGGTATGGCGGGACCGGCAGCAGGGCTCGCTCGGGCACCCGGAGCTCGACGCAGCGGCGGCGGCACTTGCCCGGGATGTGCTCGACGGCGCCCCGGCAGGGGTGCGCGAGGTGGAGTCAGGCGGCACGGCTGTCTGCCTCTATTTCGAAGCATTCCGGCCGCCAACCGAGCTCATCATCGTCGGCGCGGGTCACATCGCCCGCCCGCTATGTACCATCGGTGCGATGCTCGGCTTTCGCGTTTGTGTGATGGACGACCGGCCTGGGTTCGCCACCCGCGAACGTTTTCCCGAGGCGGCGCGGGTGCTCCGCGCGGATTTCTCGCAGCCTTTTGCCGGAGTCGAACCCGGCGCCGGCTCTGCCCTGGTACTGGTTACCAGGGGGCACAAGTACGATTATGACGTGCTGCTGGATGTACTCACCCGGCCCGTGCAGCCCGGCTACATTGGCATGGTCGGCAGCCGCCGCCGCACCCGCGCCGCCTTTCGTGAACTGGCGCGCGAGGGCATATCGCCAGCGCGTCTGCGGTCAGTTCACGCCCCGATCGGCCTGGATATCGGGGCGCAGACACCCGCTGAGATCGCTGTCGCCATTGCCGCAGAAATCATCCGCGCGCGCAAGGGCGGCTCGGCGGCTCCTCTGCGAGACCGGGAGCGGGTCGCGCCGAGACTCGCGACTCGCACCTTTCCACCATCCTAGGAGAATTCTGTGGACCGGCTGACCGCGATTGAGAAACAAGATGACATCTTTCCGCAATATCGTAATACCCCGATCGGAAAGCTGCTCGAGTACCACAATCTCGGCCGCGGCTTCGACTCGTATTCTGAGGCCGAGCTGCTGATCGGGATGTGCATGGACAACCGCAAGCATCTGACGATTCCGGACAATTTCGCATACATTCTGCGGGCAGGCGGCGCGAATCTGCGCCCGAGCGAGTTCAAGGTCTCGTACGCCGTAGCGGTAGGCGGCGTGCAGTCGATCGCCCTGATCGGGCACACGCAGTGCGGCATGGTCAACCTGATGGCGCGCAAAGAGCAGTTCGTGAACGGGTTGGTAGAGAAAGCGGGGTGGGACAAGTCGAGTGCAGAGGACCACTTCCTCCACTTCTCGCCCATGTTCGAGATTGGCAGCGAGCTCGACTTCGTATCCAGTGAAGCCAAGCGCCTGCGGCTGCGCTACCCCAAAGTACAGGTCGCTCCCATGCTCTACCGGGTAGAGGACAACCAGTTGTACCTGGTGCGGGAAGAGGCGTAGGGAACGGCAGGTGCCTGTCACCTGTAGCCTGTAACCGGAAGTCCGTAACCTGATGTACTCGACTTGTATCTTCTGCTCGTCCGGGCTCGGCTCCAACGACATGATCGAGGAGTTCCCTGTGGGGCGCGCCCTTGCCTTCGATCCCTGGAAGGGGCGGCTCTGGGCGGTGTGCGGAAAGTGCGGGCGGTGGAACCTGGCGCCTATCGAGGAGCGTTGGGAGGCGACGGAAAGTGCCGGCAAGTTGTTCGCGGACTCGCGGCTGCGCGTTCACTCGGAGAACATCGGCCTGGCGAAGCTGCCGGACGGCACCAGGCTGATCCGCGTCGGCGAGGCGCTGCCGGGAGAGCTCGCTGCATGGCGATACGGCGATCAGCTCACGCGCCGGCGGCAACGCTACAATTTGGGCACAGCCGGTGTGACCGGAATCTTGGTTCTGGGCTTCGGCGGGCTGGCCGCGGCGGGTGCCATTGGCGCGGTCAGCCTGCTGTTCAATTCGGGTCAACTCGTGTGGCAGCGACGGGAGGCGCGGCAGGTGATCCACCGGCTGCCGGCGGCGCACTCACCTACGGGTGAGGAGCTGGTGATCCGGCGGGCTCACTTCAATGGCGCACAAATCGTTGCGGGTGCCAACCAGAAGCTCGCGCTACAGCTCCCGTATGGCCTGAGGGGCCAGCCCGGCGGTCACCAGCCCTTGCTCGTAGAGGGAGCGCAAGCCGAAGCCGTGCTCGGACGGGTGATGGTCAAGAGAAATGCGAAAGGCGCGCGGCAGCGCGATGTGGCCCGCGCGGTCGATCTCCTTGCGGCTCGCGGCCCTGATGATTTTCTTCGTTCTGTCTCGCTGCAAGCGCCCCGGCTGGGGCTCCCTGCAGTGCCGGACTGGGGCCGGCCCGTCGGAAACCCCCTCAGCGGACTACGGACGTTCGGCGGAAACATCGCCGCTTCCTTTCGCGGCGAGCCGGTTCCGTACCAGAAGATGCCCGCTTCCGACGTCTTCCGGGTTCGCGGCTTCGGTCCCCGCGCCGGAGGTGCACAACTCAACAAGCCGGAAGCGCTTGCGCTCGAAATGGCACTCCACGAAGAATCTGAACGCCGCGCGCTCGAGGGCGAGCTGCGGGTACTCGAGGCGGCGTGGCGCGAGGCGGAGGAAATCGCCGCCATCGCCGATGCGCTGCCGGACGACCCGCTCGAACGCCTAGAGCGATGAGTGAAGAGCAGGAGGTATTTGCGGCGGCCGCCGCGGCGGCCCATGACGGACGCACGGTCGTGCTCGCGACCATCGTGCGGGCGAAAGGGTCTACCCCGCGCGGTGTGGGCAGCAAGATGCTGATCGAGCCGGAGCGCGGCTTGGTAGGAACCGTCGGCGGGGGGTGCGGCGAAGCGCAGGTGATCGACGCCTCGCGCGCGGTGGCCGCAGGGGGACAGCCGCTCCTGCTGCGGGTGGACCTCACCGAGGACCCCGCCGGTTGGAGCCCCGCCATCTGTGGGGGTTGGTTCGACGTTTTCATCGAGCGGCTGTAGCCGTTCTCCTCGCCTCGATATTTTCTTGCTTCACATGAGTTCTGCCGCTCCCCCTTTTGTGGCTTGCAACACAGCCGGTGATGTGTGGCAACGCTACGCCCAATTTCTGCTCCGGCCGCCGCTGCTCTCGATCGAGTGGGCGGACAGCGAAACCGACGCTCGCGGCTGGCTGGTCATCAACTCGTTGCGGGGCGGGGCCGCGGGCGGGGGAACCCGCATGCACATGGATCTCAGCCAGCGGGAGGTCGTCTACCTCGCGAAAACGATGGAGCTGAAGTTCCTGTTTTCCGGTCCCCCAATCGGCGGGGCGAAGTCCGGCATCTGCTTCGATCCCGCCGACCCGCGCAAGCCACAGGTGCTGCGGCGCTGGTTCAAGGCCATCTCTCCCCAACTG
>JBBSMO010000256.1:0-4510 GCA_038233155.1 Longimicrobiales bacterium | reverse complement strand
CGTTCGCTGCCGATTTCGGCTAACGCCCATGCGGCCATCCTGCGCACATCGGCATTGCTGTCCGAGCCGAGTGCGTCTTCGAGTGCGGGCACGGCGGCATCATCCGACAGCTTTCCTAGTATCCAAGCGGCCTGTCGGCGCACCTCGGGATCATCGTCGTGCAACGCGGCGACCAGGGCAGCTAGATCAGGGTCGGTGATGACATCCACGGGTGCCGCGGCACCGGCCTCGAAGGCAAGCGCGTCAGCCGCGTCGGAATAGGCGAACAGGGCGACGGCATCCCCGTCACCCGGCCATTCTGAAGCCGGCCGTGGCTCCATAGCAGCGAGCGGAATGGCGACAGATGCAGCGAATAGCGCCAACGTCAGCCCCGCCTCTGCGGATGCGCCGCGGCGGTTGCGGACCGGATCCAAGATCGCCTGCACGCGCCCCTCGAGCTGCGACGGGCGTGCCATCGCCAGCCCTCCCGTAGTGGCCAAGCCGACGCCGCGGAAGCCGCGCGCCACATCTACCAGGTGCAGAGCGTACTCGCTGGGCCGGGTGCCCGCGTGGAGTACGGCATCGTCACAGGCGAGCTCACGCTCTTTGCGCAGCTCGCGCGCAGCCCACCATACTCCCGGGTGGAACCAGAACAGCGCACAGGTGAGCTGGGCCAGCATCTGGGTCAGGCAGTCGTACCGGCGCACATGCGCCAGCTCGTGAAGCAGCACAACACGCCGGCGTTCGAGATCCCACTCGTCGGCCGCGGCGGGAAGAAGAACCGCCGGAGACAGGGTGCCGCACGTCATTGGCGCGCCCGGGTCTGCAGTGCGCAACAGCTTCACACGCCGCCGCAGCCCCAGCCGTGCGGCTGCGCCTTCGAGTTGGGCGGTCCAATGAATTCCGCCGAGTGGCTCCCCGCGACGCGCTACCCGCCAAGCCGCCCAACGACCGGCCACCACGCGGGCGAGCAGCGCCAATGCGCCGAGGAGCCACGCCCCCAGAAGCCAGGCGCCCGTGCTGGCTGCTTGATGCGGCCCGGCGGCGACAGCCCGGTGATCGGGGGCGGGGCTGGTGCCGCGCGCGCCCGCATCCGCTGCCGGAGCGGCGGGCGGCACATCCGCGGCGGCAACGGGACCGGGCACCGATTCCGGCACCCGCACCGATACCTTGATGTGGTCCAGGCGCACCGTCCAGTCCGGCAGCACCACAGAAAGCACCGGCAATGCCAACAGGCTCGTCAGCGCGACACTCCATACCAGGTGCCGCAGCGCGGCAGAACCGCGCCGCAGCCCCAACGCGACCACGGCTGCGGCAGCCAACAGCAGCGATGCCTTCAACGCAATCGTCAGCAGGAAAACCACCGCGGCGGCTCCGCCGGCCGGAAGACCGGAGATGGACGGGAGTGAAAGAGCAATCGTGTTCATCGTCATCGTCCCTGTTGGCGTGCTTGGTCGATAAGCTGAGAGAGCCGGTCCAGCTCTTCCTTCGTCAACTGCTGGCTGTCCAGGTCAAGGAGCGCCGCGACCGCCGCCTCGGCCGAACCATCGAAAAAGGTGCGGAGCAGGTGCGACAGGGCGGAATCTTTCGCCACCTCCCGCGGCACCGTCGGCAGGTACACATAGCGCGGGCCTTCCTGCTCATGCTCGAGGTGTCCCTTCTCTTCCAGAATTCGCAGCAGCGCGCGAACCGCTGAATACCCCGGCGCTTCCGGCAGCCGCTCCAGTACCTCGGCGGTCGTTGCCTGGCCAAGCCGGTAGATCACGTCCATGATCTGCCGCTCGCGGCGGCTCAGATTCTGGTGGGGGGATGGTCGGGGCATTGGAATCTCCGTGCAAAAAGAACAGGACAGGTGCTAAGCAGTTAGCACATGCTAACGATTTAGCAGATCCGGCCGCGCCTGTCAACCCTGCCCGCCCGGTGCCAGCAACCATTGAGATGCCGCGGAACCTGAAAGGGTTTGCTCCGCCGCCCGCCGCACAGGGTCTCAACGCAGGGGGCAGCGGGAAAGTTTCACACTCGGGGGAAGATTCAGCCGGGCAACCCGGCCTCTACCGCGTCAATGCCCCTGGCGGTGATCCGCACGGAGAGCCCCACGCCGCTCGTATTGGTGATGTAGCCGTGGTCCTCGTGGTAGCGGACGATGCGCTCGGCATCCTGCCGCGACAGGCCGAGATCCGAGCAGATGTCGTAGCCTTCGGCGTAGACCTCGGTGCCTCCTTCCGAGAGATCGTACAGCCGGAGCAGGAAGTGGCGCCTCGCGGCTTGTCGCTGCCGGATAAGGTCGGGCGGGGGAGTTTCCAAGGAGCGTGGCGAGAGCGAAGGTGAGGGTGGCGCGCCGCCGGAAAGGCGAGGAAGAGGCGAGAGGCCGCCTCGCCCGTTGCTGAACCAGAGGGCGCACTGCACGTCACAGGCCGGTTGAGCATGTCGCGAAGGCCCGGGTTGCCTAGCTCTCGAACCACGGAGGTGGCCATTCCCCCGATGACCAGGTCGCCGCCGCGAAGATCCTTTTTGACGCGCCCGGCGAAATAGGGGCGGGTAATAGCCGTCGCTACCGTCTACTAGCTGCCGGCTACCGACTACTCCCCGAACAGCCCGAGCTGCGGCCGGGTGGCCGGCCGGCGGAACGCCCCGGTGTTCAATGGATGCCGCTCGCGCTCGAATCCCGCTTTCCGGCACGCGGCGCGAAACAGCCCGCCAAGCTGAGCTGCGTAGGGACCTTCGCCGCGCATTCTCGTGCCGAAGCGCGCGTTGTTCAGCGCACCGCCGCGAATCTCGCGGATGCGGCCGAGCACCTTCTCGCGCCGGTCGGGATAGTGGACCGTCAGCCACTCGGCAAACTGCCCCGCCACCCCGTGGGGAAGGCGCACCGGCGTGAACCCGGCCGTTCGCGCACCCGCCGCGGCTGCGGCAGCGATGATCGCGGGCATCTCGTGATCGGTGAGGCCGGGGATGACGGGCGCGACCATGACACCCGTCCGGATCCCTGCTGCCGATAGCTGCCGGATTGCATCCAGGCGCCGTGCCGCTGTCGAGGTGCGCGGCTCGAGCTTGCGGCGCAGCGGCTCGTCCAGGCTGGTGACGCTGAGGAACACCAACACCGCGTCGTGAGCCGCAAGCTGCACCAGCAGATCTATGTCGCGTGTGACGAGGTGATTTTTGGTGATGATCACGAGCGGGTTCCGGAACTCGGCGAGCACCTCGATGCAGCGGCGAGTCAATTCCAGGCGCCGCTCGACCGGCTGGTACGGATCGGTCACTCCGCTCATGGCCACCGGCACGGGGCGCCAGCGCGGAGAAGACAACCGCGCGCGCAGCAGCTCGGGCGCCGCTTCCTTCACCAATATGCGCGTCTCGAAATCAAGACCTGCGCTGAACCCCAGGTACTCGTGCGTAGGCCGCGCATAGCAGTACACGCAGCCGTGTTCGCAGCCCCGGTACGGGTTCAGGCTGAAGTCGAAGCCCACATCGGGACTGCTGTTTCGGGTGATGATGCTCCGGCTGCTGTCGCGCAGGTATCGGGTGGCGACTGTCTTCTCCCCATCTTCTTCATCGAGCGCCTCGGGATCGGGTGTGTACGCCAGCGTTTCGAACCGGTTCGCCGGGTTCGCCAGCGCGCCCCGCCCCCGGATCTGCACCAGCGGCATCTCCGCTTCAGGCTCTAAAATTTCCTCGAGGTATTCGATCATCTTCGGAATGTATTCGGGAGATGCGCTTTGCTCAAGGGGCACGGTTCGCCGACGTAAACCAGGTGAGAATCCAGCTCTGCGGCCCGTCCCGCTAACTCATTGGAACGCAATAGCTTTCGTGGCCGATATAAAGCCGCCCGGCACGCCCGCCGAAACTTCCGCCTCAACGGCACCGTACTGCACGGCGAGGGTGACCCCTTGCTCAGGGCACGGACGCGTGCCGGACGACTCAACATTCGCAATTTTGCACTTCATCATAGAAAGGAAACGATGAACACCTCTCGGAACTCTGCAGGAACGGAAACGAGCCTGCCAATGACGCCGGCGAATCAGCCGCGCATTTCTTTCGCCGCACGGCGTTGGAGCGCTCCGCGCACCTCGGCGCGCTTGGTCACGCTTAGCTGGACCGGGGTCGGAATCCTGTCGCGGCGGTGACCCGCGCGATGGCCCGGCGGGATAGTAAATCGGCGTCTTGCTTCGGCAGGGCGCCGATTTGGCGCAGATCCGCGTGCGGACTTGCCCCGCGCTCCGGCAGGTCGTTGATTACGGTGCCGCTCATCTCGCGGCGGGAGGAATTTGCCCGAACCCCTGCGACCTTCAAATTATGCCCGAGCCAGTGACGGTCGAACTCGAACTCGACGAGCGCCGCGTGCCCGTGCGGGTGCATCGCGTAGCGGCGGTTCGGTCGCCGCATACGGGAGAGGATGTAGCGGAGCTGCACGGCTTCACGGATACCACCGATGCCGCGGTGCATACCTGGTTGTCACGGGTTCTGTCCGAATCGGGAGATCAGGTCGTGCGCTCGGCTGAGCCCTTCGAGGGGATCGGCCGATGGCGCGTAT
>JBBSMO010000255.1:0-4511 GCA_038233155.1 Longimicrobiales bacterium | reverse complement strand
CGGGAGCCGATCATCCTCGAGCCGGGGGAAGACTTTCCGCGGGGAGATTGCCCGCCGGTTCCCGCCAGCCGCGAATGGTTCCTCTCGGTGGCCGTCAGTTACACGCCGCCAGATGGCGAGACCCGAACCGTCGGGGTCATCAACCTGGTCGGCAGCGTGTCCGGCGAACCCTTCTCCTCCGGCAGCCTCAAGCTGATCTCGGCCATAGCCAGCCAGGTCGGCGCCGCCGTCGAAAACAGCAGGCTGGTCGCGGAATCACTGCGCCGCGAGCGGATGGTGCGGGAAATGGAGCTCGCGCACGACCTCCAGCTCAAGCTGCTCCCCTCGCTCAGTTCCTTTGATGGCTTCGCCTCGGTGGCCGCGCGCTGCGTGCAGGCCGAATCTGTAGGCGGCGACTTCTACCACCTGATCAAGCTTCCCGGCCGGCGGCTCGGGGTCATGATCGGTGATGTATCCAGCCACGGCTTCGCCGCCGCGCTGATCATGGCTCTGGCGATGAGCGCCGCCTCCATCCACGCCGCGGAGGACGACGAGCCAGCGGAGGTACTGCAGCAGATTCACGAGACGCTTATCGGCGAGCTCGAATCCACCGAGATGTACCTGACCCTATTTTATGGGGTCATCGACCCCGACGCAGGGCGCATCACCTTCGCCAACGCCGGCCACCCCCATGCATTTCGCATCCCCGCTTCGGGGTCTCCGGAGCGGCTGCCCGCCACCAACCCGCCGCTCGGGTTTGCAGATCCGGACGCCTTTGCGCAGACCACGGCCACATGGACCGCGGGCGAAGACGTGCTCTTCCTCTTCACGGACGGTCTCTCGGACGCTCTGCAGGGCCTAGGAGAGGGCGGCGAAGCGATGCTGGTGAGCACCGTGGCCGCTAACAGCGACCAGCCCGTCGCGGAGCTGATCGACCGAGTCTTTTCCCTTCGGGGCGGTGACGGGAGCGTTCCGCTGGATGACCGGACCGCCGTCATGCTGCGGTTCTGACGGCATGGCACGACCGCCGCGCGCGAAACGGTCGCTGGGCCAGAACTTTCTCGTCGACCCCAACCTGCAACGCAAGATTGCCGCGGCGGTGGCGCCGCAGCCGGACGATGAAATCCTCGAAATAGGACCAGGCGGCCGGGCGCTTACGCAGCACTTGGCCGGGCACGTGCGGCGGCTGGTGCTAGTCGAGTTGGACGACCAGCTTGCCGCAGCCCTCGAGACCGCGTATGCCGCCGACGGATCTGTCGATGTGATCCACGCCGACATTCTGGACGTTCCCCTCGAGTCGGTCTCCCCCGATCCTGGCAACCTCAAGGTGATCGGCAACATTCCGTACAACATCACCACGCCGATTCTCTTCTCGCTGCTCGAGCGGCGCCCGCGGCCGCGCGAGATCGTGCTCATGGTCCAACGCGAGGTCGCAGACCGCATCGTTGCCGAGCCTGGCGGGCGGAGCTACGGCGCCCTGGCCGTTGGCGTTCAGAGCGTAGCGACGGCCGAACGCCTCTTCGATGTGGGGCGGCAGGCCTTTCGCCCCATGCCCAAGGTGGATTCGGCGGTGCTGCGGGTCACCCCGCACAGCCCGCCGGCCTTGACGTTGGAAGAGGAGGGCCGCCTGCGCCGGCTCACCCGAACCGCATTCAGCAAGCGCCGCAAGCAGTTCCAGCGCATTTTGCGCGACGATTACAACTTGAACCTTGGGGAAGTCGCCACCCTGGAAGCGAAGCTCCGGCTGGACCTGCGCGCCCGCCCGGAAACCATGTCTCCCGAGCAGTTCATCGCTCTGGCGAATGCCATCGCGGAACAGCAAGGCGGCAATGGCTAACCGGCTGTCGCAAGCTAGCGGCGCATCGGCCGCGCCGCAGCCGCAGCGTCTACCGTCTACCGTCTACCGACTGAACCATGTCCGTCTGCCAGTGCCAGGGAATCGAAACGCTCTTCAATGATCGCGTTGCGCGCAAGGATCTGAAGCGGTACCGGAAAAAGGGCCCGCTGAAGACGACCCGTATCTTGTTGGAGGCTCTGCGAATTCAAGGGGTACAAGGCGCAACGCTGCTGGACATCGGCGGCGGTGTGGGTGCCGTATCCAACGGCCTGCTCGATGCAGGCGCTGCGAAAGGCACCGTCGTCGATGCCTCTCCCGCCTACCTCCGCGCCGCGCAAGATGAAGCCTCGCGGCAGGGCCACCTCGAGCGTATCGAATATCATTCTGCCGACTTCGTGGAAGCGTCCCCGCAGGTCGAACCAGCGGATATCGTTACCCTGGACCGGGTGATCTGCTGCTATGATGACATGCCCGCGCTGGTTTCCGCGTCGGTCTCGAAGGCGGAGCGGCTGTACGGCCTCGTATACCCGCGTGATACCTGGTGGGACAGAGCGGGGGCCTCGCTACTCAACTTCGGCTGCTGGGCGTGGCGGACCCCTTTCCGCATCTTCATCCACCCGCCGGCGGCGGTGGAGCAAATCATTCTGGACTCCGGACTGCAGCGCTGCTTCCGCGATACGACAACCCTCTGGCAGGTGGTCGTTTACGCGAGAGTGTAGCGCCCGTCTTTCTCGCCTGCGATGAAGCGTTCGCGTCCATCTCCTCGGCTATCGCGCAACTGACGACCTAGCATCAGCTTCCGCGGCTACGACAACTCGCAACAGTCGTTGCCGCGGCTCGCCGATACTCATAGAACCCGTCCCGATCAATGGCGACGGCGCCGGGATCCGGCCGACTGGCGGCGCGCCTCAAACCTATCAAGCAAATTTGACCCGCGTTATGCATCGTTGTCTTCCGCTCCTCGCTTTCGCGCTGCTCGCCGTTGCCGCTTGCGACAACGGCCGCACGACTGCGCCGCCGCCGCCCGTGGTTTTCGTTGAAGTCAACCCTGCTGTCACCGAGCTACGTATTGACGACGCGGTGAAGTTGAACGCTCGTTCACTGGCAGAGGGCGGCGCTGCGATCCAGCGGGCCACGCCCTTTACTTGGAGGAGCACCGATTCTACGGTCGTACGGGTCTCGTCCGACGGAATCATTATCGCGGTTTGGGAAGGGGAAGCGAGCATCATCGCCACTACGGGCGGGGTGAGCGGGTCCGCAAAAGTGCATGTGCTCCCCGATGGTCCGGCATCTATCGAGATCCGGGTGCCCGCTTCTGCCGCCATGGCAGGCGACACCTTGGTCATCAACCAGGACTTCGCGATTTCTCTTTCACCGGTGATCAGGAACCGCCGGGGCGAGGAGATCGTGGCGCCTCTGTCGTGGCGGAGCAGTGAGCCTGCCATTGCCAGCGTAGACTCGACGGGCTTGGTGAGCGCGGTTACACCGGGCGCAACGACAATCATCGTTCGGTCGGGCGAGATCACAGCGAGCCAAGAGGTGCGGGTAGATCCTCCCCTGGTCGTGCGATTGGCAATTTTGCCGGACTCGCTGGTGCTGTCACCGGGTGATTCGAGCAAGCTGGCGGTGAAGGCGTTCGACGCTCAGGACCAGCCGCGAGCTCTTCCCGCGCTGACGTGGTCGTCTTCGGCCACGGCTGTAGCAACCGTGGATTCGACAGGCCTGGTGCGCGCGCTGGCAACGGGAGATGCTGTGATCACGGTGCGCTCGGATGCGTTGGCAGCATCGATGCGGGTTTCGGTTCAGGCGCCATCCGCACCCGCGCCAGCGGATGGAACGATCGAGATCAGCCAAGTGGTGCCCGCCGCAGTGAAGCCGGGCACTATTATCGAGGTCCGCGGGAGGGGTTTTGACGGCGCCGCTTCCGAGTATCAGGCGACGCTCGGTGGCACACCGTTGTCGGTGCTCTCCGCGGCAGCCGGTGTGCTCACGGCACGCCTTCCGCAAACCGGGTTTCCCTGCACGGCAACGGTGCCGCTCTCGCTATCTGTGACACGCGGCAGCGAATCGGATGCTGCGGACATCCCGTTCTCTTCGGGGCTTTCGCTGAGCTTGGCGGCCGGACAGTCGCGCGTCTTGGATGCCGCGTCGGCGGCTTGCGTCGAACTGGTGCAGGCCTCCGGCGAATACCGTATCGCTGTGTTCAATGGCAGCGCGACACCGACGGCGACCCTTCCTTTCGAACTGCGCGGGTTCGGCGCTGGCGGCACTTCCGCCAGCGCGATGGTATCGCCCCGCCTCGCGGCCTCACCCCCCAGCCCAGAGTTTCGGGCCAAACGTTCGGCGGCGTCGCGGCACCTGCAGTTGATCGAAAAGAACCGGACCATTGCTGCCGGAGAGGTGCGCTTGCGAACTTCGCCCAACCAGATCTCGTCCCGCGCTTCCATGCCGCCCGCCGTCGGCGACATCATGCCCGCCAAGTTCCCGAGCATCGATGGCGACCTGTGCGCTGATTTTACCGCGCTTCAGGCGCGGGTGGTCTACTCGGGCACCTACGCCATCGTCCTCGAAGACACCGCATCACCGACCGCGGGGCAGGTAGATGCGCAGCTCCGGAAGCTCGGTGAAGAGTACGATACCGGGATGCACCTGCTGGTCAAGAACAACTTCGCGGATCCGCTGGCGTACGATCAGT
>JBBSMO010000254.1:0-4522 GCA_038233155.1 Longimicrobiales bacterium | reverse complement strand
GTAGGCGGCTCCTTCTACGATTTCGTGCTTGAGCGCCTGACTGGCACCACCACCGAGACGCTGGTCGGGCCGCCCGACAACTGGGGCGGGCGCGCCGCCGTCGAGTGGGCGACGCGCCTCGGGCAGGATGCGTCCTTCGATCCCGCCGCGGAGCGCGCCGTGGCCGTCGCCGAAGTGCTGGACCGCATCTATAGGGTGGCCAGTGACCCATGACCAGGGACTGTATAGTTCGCTCGCGACCCGCGACCCGCGACTGATTCCATGCACCTGACCTTTTTTGGCTCGTCGCTCGTTTCCTCGTACTGGAACGGGGCGGCCACGTACTACCGGGGGCTGTTGCGAGCGCTGGCGGCGCGGGGTCACACCATAACCTTCTGCGAGCCCGATGCGTTCGGGCGGCAGCAGCACCGGGATCTCTTCGAAGACCCCGACTATGCACGCGTGGACGTCTACCGCACTCCCGAGGAGCGCGACCGGCTGATCGGCGACGCTTTTGCCGAAAGCGAATGGGTGATCAAGTGCAGCGGCGTGGGGCGCTGGGACGAGGAGCTCGAGGCCGGCATTGCGGCGCGGAGCGGCGGCGATGCCCGGACGGCGTTCTGGGATGTCGATGCGCCCGCGACTCTCGCACGCGTCGCCGCCGACGAGGGCGACGCCTTCCGCTCGCTGATCCCGCGCTTCGACCACATCTTCACCTACGGTGGTGGTCCTGCAATTGTCAGGGCATACGAAAGCCGCGGTGCGCGCGCCTGTACCCCTGTCTACAACGGCTTGGACCCGGCGGAGCACCGCCCGCCCGACACCCCTGTCGCCGAGCGGTGGGACCTGCTCTTCATGGGCAATCGCCTTCCCGACCGGGAGGAGCGGGTAGACGAATTCTTGTTTCGTGCTGCGAGGCTGGCCCCGCAGGCGCGCTTTGCCCTAGGCGGGGAAGGGTGGGGCGACAAGCCGATGCCCGGCAACGTCGAGTGGCTCGGCCATGTGCCGACGGCGCAGCACAACGAGGTGAATGGGGCTGCGCGGCTGGTGCTGAACATCCATCGCGAGTCGATGGTAGCGAACGGCTGGTCGCCTGCTACACGCATGTTCGAGGCGGCCGGCGCCGCTGCCTGCCAGGTGACGGATGAGTGGCACGGCATAGAAGAGTTTTTCGAACCAAATAGCGAGATCCTCGTTGCCGCGGACGGTGCGGCCGTCGCGCGGCACATCGCCGGAACTGACGCTGCCCGTGCCAAGGAGGTCGGCCGCGCGGCTCGCAAGCGGGCGCTCGAATCGCATACCTATGACGGTCGCGCATTGGTCGTCGAGCGGCACCTGCTCGCACCCCTCGCGGCGCTGCGATGAAGCTCGTGGTCTTCGGCCTGTCTCTGTCTTCGAGCTGGGGAAACGGGCATGCGACGAGCTACCGTGCACTGCTGGGGGCCTTCGCGGCGCGCGGGCACGACATCACCTTCTACGAGTGGAACGCACCGTGGTATCAGGGTGCGCACCGCGACTTGACCGACCCCGACTTCTGCAGGCTCGTGTTGTACGATGAGTGGGGCAGCATCTCCGCCCGGGCAGTCGCCGAAGCGCGCGAGGCAGACGCGACGCTCGTAGGCTCGTACGTTCACGGGGGAGCCGCGCTGATCGATGCGTTGGCAGCGGCCGGGGTCGGGCCGCTCTTCTTCTACGACATCGACACCCCGGTAACGGCGGCGGCGTTGCGCGGCACGGGTACCGACTACCTGCGCGCGGACCAGATTCCTCTGTTCACCCGCTATCTGTCCTTTACCGGCGGGCCCTTCCTAGAAGAGGTGCTCGAAAACGAGTTCGGCGCGCGGGATGCGCAGCCGCTGTATTGTTCGGTAGACCCCGAACGCTACGCCCGCTCGCAGCCCGACCCGGAGCTTGGTGCGGACCTCGCCTACATGGGAACCTACGCCGCGGACCGGCAGCCGGCCGTCGAGCGTTTCCTGCTCGAGCCCGCACTGCGCCTGCCGCGGCGCAGCTTTCTGATCGCCGGCCCTCAGTACCCGGAAGCGGAGCAATGGCCGGGCAATGTGCGGCACCTCGACCACCTGCCTCCCGAGCGGCACGCCGCATTCTATTCGAGCGCGGATTGGCAGTTGAACGTGACCCGCGCCGACATGGTAGCCGCGGGTTGGTCGCCATCTGTCAGGCTGTTCGAGGCAGGCGCGTGCGGAGCTGCGGTGATCTCGGATTCATGGCCGGGCATCGGCGAGTTGTTCGAGCCGGGCCGCGAGATCCTGCTGCCCCAGTCCGCGGAGGAAACCGTCGGCATCCTCGCGGCCACTCACCCTGACGACCGGCGCGCGCAGGGCGAGGCGCTGCGCACGCGTATCCTCCGTGAGCATACCGCAGAGCGGCGCGCCGCGGAGTTCGAAGCGCTACTCGGCGCGCCCGCCGCCGTAGCCTGAAAGGTGCCGTGGCCGACGCCGTCACCGCGCTGGCGATCATCGGTGCCGCGGCACTGGCGGTGCGCCTGGTCTTCACCCTCGCCAAGCTGCTGCTCGAGTCGGTGCGCCGCACCGCCGCCGAGGAGCTGGCGGGTGTCAGCGCGCGCCGCGGCGACCTGGCTGAGCTCGCCGACCGCCGGCGCGATGAGGCCGCCGCGCGAACCGGTCGCCGCCGCCATCTGCTGCTGGCACTGATCTACCTATTGGCGCTGGCCCTTCCCGCTGCCTTCGGCCTGGCCCGGCCGGTGTACGCTGCCGCGTCCGTACTCTGGCTGTTGCCGGGGGGACCGTCGCGACGGAGGAGCCGCGCCGTGACTCCGTAGTGCGTGGCTCGCACCACCGAGCGGGTGTGCGCATGCTTCTTGCCCGCACCATCTTAGACAGGCACCGCCGCTCACTCTGGAGTGCTCATGTTCAACAAGCTGATGGCATCCGGCCCGAAGCGAAGGCTTTGGCTCCGCAACCCAACGGTGATCGTAGTTTCGGTCGTGGTGCACGTCCTGCTCCTGGCCGGCGTGGTGTGGGCGACCTCGGCGGAGGAAATTGCCGAGGAGGAACGCGAGCCGGAAGAGATCACCTACATAGACGTTACCGAGCTCCCGGAGCCCGAGGAGGTGTACGAAGCTCCCCCCGAGGAACCGGCGCCGGAGGAGCCCGCTCCGGAGGCGCCGCGCAACCCGGAAACCCCGCAGATGGCGCCGCGGCCCACGCCGGAACCCGTCGCAGAACCGGCGCCCGAGGAGCCTGCCGGCTTCCAGGAGCTTGAAATCCCCGATGTGAACGTGCAGGGCATCCCCGAGCCGGACTTCAGCGCGGAAGCCGTCGATCCGAAGGATTTCAGGGGCCGTGGCACAGCGGGCGGCACCGCGGCCGGTACGGCCCCGCCGCCGCCCGCGCCGCCCGGCACCGGAACAGGCACCGGTGTGGATACAAACCGCACCTATACCGAGCGTCTCGTGGAGGAGCCGGCGGCGCTGCGTAATCGCGGCGATATCGCTAGGATTTTGAGCCGCAACTACCCCCGCACTCTGAGGGATGCAGGCATAACCGGGCGCGTGGTCGTGCAGTTCGTGGTGAATCAGGACGGGCGTGTGGAATCCTCGTCGGTGAAGATCATTTCTGCATCTAAGCAGGAGTTTGGATCCGCGACGCGGGAGGCGCTCGAAGAGTTCCGCTTCCGGCCGGGCAAGGTGGGCGGGCAGTCGGTGCGGCAACTGGTGCAGATTCCGATCGAGTGGAATGTGAGCCGGTAGCAGGTATCAACCGGAGCCGTCTGGGTCTCCCCATGGCGACACCAATCATTCTCTAACGAGGAGACGCTTCTGTGGAAATGTCCATGGCGGAACTCTGGGGCTCGATGGGCTGGTTCGCCCGCATCATCGTTTTCATCCTGATCGGAATGAGCATCGTCTCGCTTTCGGTCGCGGCGGCCAAGTGGTGGCGGTTGCGGAAGATGTCGCTCGCCACTCGCCAGTTCGCGCCGCAGTTTTCCGAGGCGCTGGAAGCCAATGATACGCGGCGGGCCCTGGCGCTGACGGAGGAGTACCCCGACTCCCACGTCGCTGCGGTGCTCGGCGAGTCGCTGCGCGAGGTCGCGCCGCTGCTGAACGACCCGCGCGTGGCGGGCGCGGCGATCGAATCTGCCGAACGGGCCGTCGAGCGAGAGCAGATCCTGCTGGCGAACGAGATGAAAAAAGGGCTGGGCCTGCTGGCTACGGTCGGGGCGACCGCTCCTTTCGTAGGGCTGCTCGGCACAACCATCGGCATTGTCAACTCGTTCACCGGAATGGCGATTTCGGGCGGCGGCGGCCTAGAGGCGATCTCGGGCGGAATCGCCGAAGCGCTGATCGCAACCGCGATCGGCTTGGTCGTCGCGATCCCCGCCGTCTGGATCTACAACTACTTCACCGGCCGCCTCGAGACCCTGTTCTCGGAAGTCGCCTACGCCGGCCGCGAAATGATCGATTGGATGCTGAAGCGCGAGGCGCTCCGCAACCTGGGCTCGCTGCCAGCAACGGGAGACTGACATGGCGGGCGGAATCCGGGGGGCAACGGGCGAAATC
>JBBSMO010000253.1:0-4528 GCA_038233155.1 Longimicrobiales bacterium | reverse complement strand
GGGCTGCCCCGCATACATCCCCCTTGTCAAACTCAGCTCTCCCGCCCGAATGCCGGCATACCGGCGCCCAAGCGGCTACGATGACTACAAGCTATCTGCAAAGGGGTTGCCACTGCAGGCGCCGCTCGCGCTCCGCAGGGTAAACGCATCGGGAGATAGCCACTCTCCAGCCGTAACCTGCTCCATCAGGTCTCGGACGTAGCGCACCGCGTCTAGCAGGTTGCCCGAGCCCTCTAGCGCGGGTGATGGAGCGGCGTCCAAACTCGCCGCGGCCCAGGCCTCGCTGAGCAACAGCGGCGGGCGTTGCGGCAGTTGGCGCGCCCACTCCGACAGCGCTTCGATGGCTGCACCCCGGGCTGCCGCTGCATACCATGCATCGATCAGAAGTTGGCTAGCGGGAGCGCGGCCCGCGACAGCGGCCCAATCGGACGTCGAGCAGGTACTAATCCAGTTGTCTGCTGCGGCTGCCCGCCTGGCAGCCGCGAGCGCGGCGAGCCGCTCGAGCGGGTATACCCCGGCGCCGCTGACGCCCGCGGGCGGGCGCGGCGGCAAGACTGTAGCCGCTTGTTGCGGAAGGCTGTCGGCTACCCAGCGCCGCAACTGCGGGGTCAGCGGGGAAACTTCGTCCAGCAGCATCAGCAGCGAACCCGCCGTCACCGCCGCAGCATCGGGGGCGCGCGTACTGCCGTAGCCAGGGAGAGCAGCCTCTTGGTAGCTCGTTGCCATTCCGCCGTAACGGCCTTCTCTGGCGAGGGCGTTGGCCACCATCCAATCGAGGCTTCGGGCGAACACCTCGGCGGGCCGGCCATCATGCGTCGCTGACCTTGACGGCTCCGACTCCGCCGCCAACGCGGCGGCGAGTGCTTCCATCGAGGCAGCAACCCGGTCACCGCGGCTCTGCGTAACCGCCCGGTCGGTCGCATAGCTGCCGCGCCGGCCGTACCGGCGGTGAGCGAGCTGCCAATCCAAGTCGTGCGCGATCTCGTGGGCGAGGGTGCCTGCTCCTGTGTTCGGCGGCAGCGTGAGAGTACGGCGGCGCGGGTCGTGAACGGCTAAGGCGCGGCTCGTCGCCGGCAAGGGCGCGATTCGTATCGTCAGCCCGCGAAAGGCGGTCGCCGGCAAGACGCGCTGCAACTCCGCTAGACCATCGGCCAGATTGCGCAGTTGGTACGAACGCCACGCGGCGGGTATCGAATCGCCGAACTCGATCGCTGCCAAGCCAAAGCGCGCACTCAGGTCCTTCGCTGCCGGGCCGGGATCCCCCGGAAACCACGGTTGCTCTTGGTTCCAACCCCGCAGGTAGATTGCTGCTTGCAGCACCGCTCGCGCCGTAGCGCCAGGTGCAGCTTCGCCGCCGGTGGCTGCAAACGCCGCAAGCATTTCCTCGCTACGTACTTCGCCGGCCATGCGTCCCGCCGCCGGGCCTGGTGCCGGCGCGGCCGGCGAACGCTGCACACCTTCTCGGAAACGGCTCATCGCCGCCACCACAGGCGGCTGCGGCGGGTAGCCAGAGGCGACCGCCAGTTGCATCAAACGGGCTCCTGTCTCAGCGCTCAGCCACCCGCGCCTCGACACCACGCGCCGGTCATAGGGGCGCCCCAGCAGCGGGTCCCGCAACTGCTGCCCTGTTGCGCGGAGCGAGGCCGCTGCCCGGGTCCCCCGGCCCGCCACCCAACGGGTCGGAGCAACGAGATGAGGCCGCGGCCGCTCGACCGCCAGCTTCAGTTCTCTGCGCCAATCCCGCAGCAATTCCAGCGGGTCCGTTCCGTTCTGTTCGGCAGCGGCGAGCAGACGGGCCGCGTCTTCGCGGGCGAGCCGCCGGTCTGCGGCAAGAGCAGCGGCGGCTGGCACCAGGGCGAGATCACCGGTCAAGGTCCGCTCCTGCTGCGCCAGGTCAAAGCTGAGGCGGGCGGCTGCATCTCCCGCAGCGGCATCAACGGCACCATCGACAATGCTGCCGATCAGCGCGAGGTGATGTTCGCCCTGCCACCGTTGGGCCGGCGCCCCGGCAAAGCGCACATTCGCAAATACCCGGGGATTTACCTGGTAGACGTCTCCTCTCCGCGCCAGATCCAGAATCGCATACGCAAGCCGCTGCCTGGCCTCTGGCGGGAGGCGCGGGTCGCGCATAGCGTACTCTGCGAGACGGAAGGGGCTGCCGAGACCGAGACGGGCGCGTTCGAGATACCCGAGGCTGACGACCTCATGATCCGCCAAGGCGGAAAGAGCTTTGGCGCGCAGCTCGCCAGCGTAGGCGCGCCCCTCGTCTAGCAGCGCGCCAGCATCGGCGGGGGCGTGCTCCGCGGGCACGGCTCCGCACCCCGCCAGCAAAGCAGCCAGCAGGCAGGGTACAAGCGCGTGTAAAAGCAGCCGGAGCAGAGGCATGGACCGGGACGCACCAGGTAAACGGACCGGCAGAGCGGCCATCGAAGCATCTCTCCGATGGTACCCGCCTGAGGGGAGGACGAGTTCCGGCAGGGATCAACGGGCCGCCTCTGCGACTGCGCGGCGGAGGCGCGGCCAAACCGCCGTAGCCAGCTCGAGAAAGTTCTCGCGCTCGAGCGGGCGGGCGGCAAGAAACGCCCATGCCGGCAGCGGGCCTTTGCGGGTGTTGCAGCCGCGGCAGGCGGTGACCAGATTGCCTGCCGAGTTGTCGCCGCCGCGGGCGCGGGGTTCGACGTGATCCACTGTCAGAGTATCGGCAGGATATACCTCCGCGCAGTACACACACCGGAAGTGGTCTCGCTCGAAGATGTGGTCGCGCAATATCATCTGCGAACCGAGTGTTATTCAACGCGCCGCGTCTGGTACCCCGCTCCTTGGAGCGTCGATTCGAGTTCGTGTACGTGCCCCGGGCCCCGCGTCTCGAGCTCGAGGGCGACCTCCGCCTCCCGCAGCGAAAGCCCGGCGGTGCCGCGCCGGTGGTCCAAGCGCAGAATGTTCGCCCGGCTATCGGCGAGCAATCGCGTCAACGCGGCGAGCGCTCCGGGGCGGTCGGCGATGCGAACCCTCAGATGAGCGAGACGCCCGTCCCGCAGCAGGCCCCGGTCGATAATTCGCGAAAGAACGTTCACATCTATGTTTCCCCCGCAGAGGAGCATCACCACCGCCTTTCCGGCTAGGTCTTCGATCTTGCCGTTGACGACCGCGGCGACGGCGCTGGCGGCCGCGCCCTCGGCAACGGTCTTCTCGCGTTCGAGCAGCAGGAGCACCGCGCTGGCGATCTCCTCTTCGTCCACGGTGACGATATCGTCTACGTACCGTTCAATGAGCGGGTGCGTCAGCTCGCCGATGCGCCGCACCGCGATGCCCTCTGCCAGAGTTTCCGCTCCCGCTATGGTCACCGGGTGCCCCGCTTGGCGGGCGGCGAGCGCGGCCGGAATGGCCGCTGCTTCGACTCCTACCACACGGATCGAGGGCCGCGTTTCCTTCAATCCCGTCGCGATCCCCGAAATCAAGCCGCCCCCGCCAATCGGCACAACCACTACCTCCATGCCCGGCGTCTGCTCGAGCAGCTCGAGCGCAATAGTGCCCTGCCCCGCGATGACGGCAGCGTCGTCGAAGGGGTGGATCATGGTGAGCCCCTCGCCCGCACGCAGCCGCAACGCTTCTTGCATCGCTTCGTCAAAGCCGAAGCCGTGCAGCACCACCCGCGCGCCGAAGCTTTCGGTGTTGGATACCTTGATCAGCGGCGTCCGCTCCGGCATCACAATAGTCGCGGGCACTCCCAGCCGGGCTGCGTGAAAGGCGACGCCTTGCGCGTGATTTCCAGCGCTCGCCGCGACCACGCCACGCTCGCGCTCGGCGGCGGTGAGCTGCATCAGCCGGTTCAACGCACCTCGCTCCTTGAACGACCCGGTCCGTTGCAAATTGTCGAACTTGAACCAAGCGCTGCCGCCAAACAGCTCGCCGAAATGCTGCGAAGGCGTGCAGGGCGTCAATACGATTTGGTCCCGGATCCGCTCGCGCGCGGCCACGATATCCGCCAGTGTAACCATCGGTTGCCGCTCCTCGGCTCGGGTGAAGTGACAATGATATGGCCTGTAAAGTGGCGAGCGCTTCCCGCACGCCGCAACCGCGGCTGCCCCAGGAGTCCTGTGCGGGCCCGCTCCCCGCATGAGGGCGGCAATGGATGACCTCCGGCGCCGGCTCGCCGCGCTCGCGGTCGTCCACCCGCCGGTGCCCCTAGGCACCAAACGCGCATCGGTGGCACTGCTTGTGCGACCGCAGCCCGCGGGACCGGAGCTGCTCCTGATCAAGCGGACCGAGTCTCCCAACGACCCGTGGTCCGGCCATATCGCGCTTCCGGGCGGGCGGTGGGAGCCCGAAGATCCGGATGATCTTACGACGGCGATTCGCGAAACGTTCGAGGAGGTGCAGATCGACCTGCGCGCACTCGGCAGTCCCCTCGGTGCGCTCGCCGAGACCCGGCCTCGGTCGGGAACTCCGTTCGTCGTCCGGCCCTTTGTCTTTGGAGTCCCGGCTTCGACGCCGGCGTATCTGAGCGCGGAAGTCGCGGTGGCGAGGT
>JBBSMO010000252.1:0-4532 GCA_038233155.1 Longimicrobiales bacterium | reverse complement strand
GATTTCATGGACTCGCGGACCGATGAGTTGCTCGAGAGCCTGAACTCGGTCCTCGATGCCCCCGCAGACGAAGAAAAGCACAATGTGCGGTCTCGTACCGCGAATGTGTGGGCAATCAGAAAGCGAACGTTGGGAGGGGCGAAAGTCATTCGGTTGCGCCCCGGCCGCCTCTTCAAAGCCGTCGGGCTGCCGAATGAGATTCCCCTGCGGTTTCCGGAACGGGGACGAGAGAAAACGTTTACCCTGGCGAAAGATCTTCAGGACAGAGTGCTCGGAGTCTACGCGCGGAGCAACAAAGAGCTGGCCGCGGAGCTCGATGTGGACCTTGGGTCCTATGGCTATTACTGAGCTACCGGCAGAACAAGACAGCCGCGCTCGTCTGAGGGATCTGCAGCGGATAGGAGAAAGACTACACTCCGGCCAAACTGCTCGCCAGAAACGTAAAACACTAGAGCATCCTCGTAACCGGCTCGGGTACAGCTTCCGGAACCTCCCGCGTTTCGCGCCAGTGGCTCAGATCCCGCCCGGCCATTCGCTCGAGCTCGTCGATCTCCAGCTCGAGCATGTGCAGGATCATCCGCTGGTGGGGGAGCGACAGACTGGGCTTAGCCTGAAAGCTCCGCTGCGAGTTGTCCGCGAACCGCCGCCACAGGGGCGGAGCGAACTTGCGAACGCCTCGTAAGAAAGGTTCGGGTGAATCGTCTTGTGATGGGGCCTGGCACTCCCGACGGATCTGTTGGCGTGAATGGAACTCACGTCACCGAAGCCCTCGGCATCCACACCCAGGAACTCCGCAATCTCGCGAGTGAACTCCTCCGGCTGGTCGAGCAAGTCCTCGAAGAAGACGATCAGCACCTGATCTCGCCGAAACGGCGGATAAACGGCTTGACTTGGGTGGCATACCTCGACACCTCGAGGTAGAGGCGGTTCTTCTTCAGCCCCTGCTCCAGCGCCGCATCCGTATATCCCCGCTCGTACATGTGCATGTAGTTGGAGATGATCCGGTCGATCGGATTGCGTACGCTGTAGATGAACTTCATCGCCGGGTTGTACTCGTAAAGATCTTCCCAGATCTCCAGCTTTCTCAGCGGATAAAAGGTGTAGGTGGTGGATGCTTCGAAGTAGAGGACGCCCTCTTGGCTGGGGAAGAGATCGTGGTACGCGGGAAGCTCAGCCTTCCAGTCTTCGCACCGGGTCCAGAAGTGGGGTTCCTTGATCTGCGCACCCACGATGGAAGGATGCCGGTCGAGAAGGCGGTAGAGTGTGGACGTTCCGCACTTTTGGGCGCCGATTACAAGAAAATCGACCTTCATCGTTGAAGCTGGTGTTGTGGTGGGCTCGCACTCCGGGAGTACCGTCGTGTCAAAGCGACGAGAGGCAGGGAGTCAGCTCCGTTCGCCTGCGGCGCTGACCCGGAACCGGATCGGCGGGTTTCGCCTCGCGCATCGAGTAGCCGTTGTTTTCTCGTGCAGCTATCATCATAGCTCCGAGTACGCTGCGCGGCCGCTCGTACCCGGACGCCCGAGGTAGCGGGGAGTGGAAGTCACATTTCTTGAGCTGTGCTGCCCCGCCCTACCCATCAGCCGCCGCCCGGGGGCGGAGCCGCCGCCACGATGGTCAGATCTCCCGTGCGCGTTGGCTTCAGCAGCCACGCCGGACTACCAGCGATCGGCACGAGTACTCCTCTCGCGTTGATGACGGTGCCGACGGTATAGGCGGAGCGATTAAACCTGACGCTCCGGTCCAGAATTGCCGATACCGGCCCCGAACCATCATTCAGCACGAGCAAAAAGTCTTCCGCCACCGAAGTGGCATTCTGTATGGTCGCCCCGGTGACTTGGACGTACTCAGCATCGAGGCTGCCGCCGCCTGCGCTGCCAGCCTGCTGTGTCGTGACCGGGACGGGAACGGGGAGCAGAGTCCGTCCGAGCACCGTCGGCACTACATCGTCCAGCACTGGCTGCCCCGCGTCGCGGCCTATGCGCCCGAGGAAGCGTGCGCTGTCGCCCGGTGATACTCCCGGCCGGACGCGGGTCAGGCGCAACGCAGCGGAATCGCCCGAGACGTGAACCGTCGCGTCATCGAATGTGTTCGGGCCGGTGACGGCAACGCCGGTAACGAAAACTTTCCTCCCCGCGGGGAGGCGTCTCGCCTCGGCGGGGGTTACCAGCGGAAAGCTGACTGCCAGGACTACATTCGCCTCCTGGCCGGTTGCGGCGAGGAAGACCACCTCCCGGCTTGCTTGCGGAAGAACCGCCAGCGTGTCCCCGAGCACGCCGCTTTCGATCACGGCGCGGTAGTCGCCGATGGGGACGTCCCGCATGATGAATGTGCCGTCGCCGCCGGTCACCGCAGTAATCGAAGTTGGGCGTGTCCCGCCCGCGAGCAGCCGGACCTGAACACCCCCGAGGCGCGGATCGTTCGCGTCGGGCTGGCCGTTGCGGTTCGCATCCAGGTAAACGAGGCCGCCTACGGTGCCGACCTCCGGCAGTTCGATGACGTTACCCGAACCGGGGTCACACGCGCTCAGAAGCAACGCGGCGCCTATCAGAGAGGCGGTCGCGGCATGGCGAAATAGCGTACGCAGCATGTCAGTAGCTCACTTGAAGGCCGATGCGCAGAGTGCGCGCCGAAAGGTCGGGTCCGAACAGTTCGCCGAAGCGGGGGTTGGCCACGAGCGGCACCTGCACGTCGCCCGTGACTCCATCGCGCACCAGACTCCGGCTGGGGTCCACAAGGTACAGTGCTTCATCGCGAAAACCGCGATCGGACCCGATCAGGTCGAGGGCCTCGATGAAGACGCTCGCTCTGGCGCTACCGGAGGCGAGCAGGTCCGCGCCCAGCCGCAAATCCAATGCGTGAACGCCAGGAGCGCGGCAGGCATTCCGCGCGACTACGCCGGCGGGGGATTGGCGCAGGCAGTCCCGGCGGCCGAGCACCTCGGCCGTGCCTGGGATACCCTGATCCACAAAGGCTGGATCGTTGCGGAATGAACCGTCTCCGTTTGCATCCACTCCAGTGCGGAAGCCGGGCGTGAACGGATAACCCGAGCGGTAGCGGTAGATGGCCCCGAGGCTGGGCGCGAACGGGGCTGGAAGAACCAATTCTCCTGCAACTACAGCCCGGTGCGGGATGTCGAAGTCGGAGCGGCCCACGGCCCAAGCACCGCGCGGTCCCACGCCGGCGAATGGATCGAGGCGGGCGCCCGGCGTGCCGTTGCGGGCGCCTCCCAGATTGTCGGTGGTCTCCGAACACGTATAGCTTGCGAAGAAATCGAGCGGGCCGATCGCTTGGCGCTCGAGAGTGGCGGTCACCCCCCAGTAGTCAGACTCCCCGTCGGCGTTGATCGCGTAGATCGCGTCGAAGTTCGAGAAGCGCCGGTTGGACCCGGGCGCCGCGGCAAGCACGCCTCCCACTTGAATCAACTCACCGAACAGAGGCCGCCCGAACTGGTCGGTTCCGATAGTGCCTTCGAGTTGGTTGATATTCGATCGCCGGGCGAGAAACTCCGTTTTTCGAACGGTCGCGGAGAGGTGCAGCGACGCCAACGGGCCCAAGACGCGGCTGACGCCGAGGCTGCCGCGCGAGGTGCGTGGCGCGTCGAACCCAGGGCCGAGCAGAGTGATGCGCGTGCCATTTAGCAGGCCCTCCCCTGCGGGTTCAGGCCAGTTGCCGAGGTTGCCCACCGAGCGGCGGATCGTCTGCCCGGTGCTCGTGGAGATCACCTCTGCCAGCACAGCAGGATCGGCGATGTCATGGTACGTTCCCGCAGCCGCCCGGATGAGCCACTCGTGCTCTTCGCGAACATCCCAAACCAAGCCTAGCCGCGGGCTCAGCTTGCGCCGGTTCGTCTCGGCAGGGGTGTTCAACAAGCCTGTCGAAACCCGGAGCGCCTCATTAGGGATGATCTCGGACACGGGGCGGCTTTCGAATTCATAGCGGAGTCCAAGCATGAACTCGACACCGGGAACCGGCGACCATCGGTCTTGGCCGTACAGACCCAACTGCGTCGTGCTGAAGTCTGCGATTGCGAGCGGCCCCGCCACCTGCACGACCGCTCCCCGGCGGGCGGCGAACTCATCCGCTCCGCCAAAGAAAAATTCGCTGCCGGGCGCCGAATCGTAAGAATAGGAGCTGAAAACTACATCTGCGCCTCCCTTCAACTCATGGGAGCCTGTGCGATAATGCAGAGTCTCGTCTAGATGGAAAGTATTGCGTTCGAAATCTCCCTCGGATCCGGGCGCAGGTCCAATCCCAGCGCCGCTGTCGGTGAAGCGGGTACCCGGCAAAGCCGCACTGCCAGTTCCGGCGGCGGAGACGGGGTCCAGATAGCTTCGGCTGCTCAGCTCGAAACCGGCACGGAGTTCGTTGCTGGTCTCATCACCCAGAACGGAACTGATCGCCAGCGCCCCGGCAAAATCATTGCCTTCCGCGGCGAGGCTTAAAGCTCGGGAGCGCCCGTTGAAGGGGGCGGGCGTGGCGGGCAGCGATGCACCGTTCGCCCGGACGGCGAGAGAATGGTCCGCCGCCAG
>JBBSMO010000251.1:0-4539 GCA_038233155.1 Longimicrobiales bacterium | reverse complement strand
CGCGAGGGTGCCTTCGGCCGGGCCTTCCGGCAACGCGAGTGCTTCGAGATCCTCGAGTCGCTGGGCGGCAGCGCCGAGATGGCGCATCTGACGGGGCCACTGGCCTTCTCGTACGGGATTCTCAACGGACTGCGCGACAGGGGGCTGATCGGGTTTCGCGAAGAAGAGGTGAGCCGCGACCCCTACGCCGCCATCGCTCCGGAGGTGGCTCCGGCGTTGAAGCCGACGCCGGAGCAGGCGGTCGCGATCCGCCGACTGGCGGCTGCCAGCCGCGGTGCGGCGCCCGGCACCTTTCTGCTGCGCGGGGTGACCGGGTCGGGGAAAACGCTCGTCTATATCGAGCTGCTGCGGGACCTGGTCGAGGAGCAGGGCCGCACCGCCATCGTGCTGGTGCCGGAAATCGCCCTCACACCGCAAACGGTCGGGCGTTTCCGCGCGGCGTTCGGTGACCGCGTCGCGGTGCTCCACTCGGCGTTGTCCGAGGGCGAGCGGTACGACGAGTGGCGCTCGCTACGATCTGGCGAAAAGCAGATCGTGGTGGGTGCCAGGTCCGCGATCTTCGCTCCGATCGAGAACCTCGGCGCTATCGTCGTGGACGAAGAGCACGAGGGCTCGTACAAGCAGGGCGAGGCTCCCCGGTATCACGCGCGTGAAGTGGCCGTCATGCGGGCGAAGCTGGCCGGTGCGGTTTGCGTGCTCGGCTCTGCCACGCCCTCGCTGGAAAGCTGGGCCAACGTATTGGATGGCAAGTTCGGACTGCTCGAACTCCCGGAACGGATCGCGGCCCGCCCGATGCCCCCGATCCGCGTCGTCGATCTGCGCGAGGAACGCAAGGCGCGCCTCGAGGGGGACGCGCAGAACCGCGAGCCTGTGATCCTTTCGCCGCCGCTGGTCTCGAAGATGCGCGACCGGCTGCGGCGCGGCGAGCAGACCATTCTGCTGCTCAACCGGCGCGGCTACGCGACTTTTGTGCAGTGCCGCGAGTGCGGCGAGGTTTGGCACTGCCCGCACTGCAATGTGTCGTTGACCTTCCACCGCCGCCGCGTGCGCCTCACCTGTCACTACTGCTTTCACGAGGAGCCGGTGCCCTCCTTCTGCTCCGCCTGCGGCTCAGAAGACCTCAGCTTTCGCGGTGTCGGGACCGAGCAGGTCGAACGCTCCGTGGGAGAGATGTTCCCGGAGGCTCGGCTCGCCCGCATGGATGTCGACACGACCTCCGGCAAGTGGGCGCACCACCAGATCCTAGGCCGTGTCGGCCGCAATGAAGTCGACATCCTGCTCGGAACGCAGATGATCGCCAAAGGTCTCGACTTCCCGAATGTTACATTGGTAGGCGTAATCAATGCGGACGTCGGGATCAACCTGCCGGACTTCCGGGCTACCGAGCGCACCTTTCAGCTCCTGACGCAGGTAGCGGGCAGGGCGGGGCGGGGCCCCAAGGGCGGCGAGGTGATCGTGCAGACTGCGCTGCCGGATCACTACGCGGTTAGGGCGGCGCGCGAGCACGATTTCAATGCCTTCGCTGAACAGGAGCTGGTGGCGCGGCAAGATCCCCTCTATCCGCCCTTCTGCCGCCTGGTCAACATCGTGATCTCCGGGCTGGATGAGGACGCGACGCAACGTGCCGCGCAGGCGGCGGCAGATTGGTTGCGCGGGTTGATTGCTGCCCGCGGCATCGAACCCCTGGATCTGATCGGCCCTGCTCCTTGCCCGATCGACCGGCTGCGCGGCCGCTGGCGCTGGCACCTCCTGCTGCGCTCGCGCCAGGCCAAGCTGCTGGGCGAGACTGCCCGCTATTTTGCCGGGCGCTTCGAGCTGCCCCGCGGAAAGCACGATCTGCGCAGCGCCGTGGACCGGGACCCGGTCGCCCTGCTATGAAGATTCCGCCAATCGACCCGGGGCCAACTCCGCCCGCACCGCCCGATGCGCCGGATTGGGAGCGGACGCTCGAATCGGTCGTTTCGGCTCCCGAGCCAGAGGAAGCCTTGCGTGGGTTGCTCCCCGGGGTGCTCGGTGCTACCGGCGCCGCGGCCGCGGCACTCGTCGAGCCACGGATAGCCGCGCCGCGTGCCACCGAGGGTGTTCCACCCGCAGCGCTGCGGCCACTGCTCGGCGAAAACGGAACGGTAGCGCAGATGCTCCTGGCCGGGGATCAGCCGTCGGCTCCGCGCTGGGTGCCGGCCAGCACGAGCGATGGCGGAGCGCGCTGGCTGTTGATTCCGATGCGGGTGCGTGGGGTAACCCTTGGCGGGTTGCTCCTCGGTTTCACTGGGGACGGGACCCCGTCCGCCGCGCAAATCCGCGCGGCGGTATCCTTCGCGTGCCTCGGGGCGCTGGTGCTCGACAGCGAAAAGCTGTACGAGGAGGCACGCGCCGCGGAGCAGGCCCGCGACCACTTCCTCATGGCCATCAACCATGAGATGCGTACGCCTGCCACCGCGCTGATGCTGCAGGCAGACCTGTTGCGATCTGGCTACTATGGCGAACTGCCCGAAAAGCTGGCGGAGGCGCTCGGGTCCTTGGAAGATGATGTGAGTGACCTGATCCGCGTGACACGCGCCGTGCTGGATCTCGGCAGTCTCGAGGCTGGCTCCCCGGCCGCCGCGCCCGAGATGGTCGAGCCGCGCCGGCTGGTCCTAGACCTTCTCCGACGCGTAGAACCTACCGCCAAGCGGAAGGGGCTGACGCTCTCCGTGTACGTCCCCCGTTCGCTTCCCGTCATGCAGACGGACGGCGGCAGGTTGTCGCGCATTCTACTACACCTCTTCGCCAACGGCATCCGGTACACGGAGACCGGCGGAGTAGAGGTCCGGGTGGAACGCGTGACCGGCTCCGTCGGTGCCCGCAAGTCGGAGCCGCTGCTGCGCATTCGCATTGCCGATACCGGGAGCGGCATCCCGCCCGAAGAGCTGGCGAGAATCTTCGAACCTTTCGCGCAGGCCGACGAAGGAGCGCGCACCGCTTCCGCTACCCGCGGCTACGGGTTGGGCCTGTCGCTAGCGCGCAAGTTGGCCCGTTCGCTGGGTGGCGACATCAACATCGAGAGCAGCACCCCGCGAGGCACTAGCATCGTGCTCGCGGTGCCGTATCGCCGCGCAGAAGGGTACGGGTGAACAAAAAAGGCCCCGCCGGCGTACGATAGGCGAACCCGACCCCGAGACGACTCATGGGCTGTCTGGCACTGAACGCGTCGTTCGAACCGCTGACCATTCTCCCGGTCGAGCGCGCGCTGCGGCTGGTAATAGACCGCAAGGCAGAAGTTCTCGAAGCCGATGTGGCGCGGAGGTTCCGCTCCGAGTGGCAAGAACTGCCCTGCCCGGTGGTGATTCGCCTGGTGCGCTTCGTTCACGTACCGCGCAAGTTCCGCCGGCAGGTGACGAATACCTTTTTGTTCGCCCGCGACGCCTACCGCTGCCAGTACTGCGGCAGGCACCGCTCGGAATTGCGCGGCCGCGACTTTCTCACCCGCGATCATGTCGTCCCGATGTCACGCGGCGGCATCAATGTGTGGAGCAACGTCGTGACTGCCTGCTCGCCCTGCAACAACCGCAAGGCGAGCCACCTCCCGCACGAGTGCGGCATGACGCCGTTGCACCGCCCGCGGGAGCCGAACTACGTCGAACTGGTTTGGGCCGTGCGCCGGGTGACGCAGGTGCAAGCAAAGTACATCGCTATGTTCTACGGGGAGGATGTGCTCGAGGCCCTGCAGCGACATGAGTCCGCGCCGGTTTGCTGATGATTGCCGAAAAAAAAGCCCGCCGGGAACGGCGGGCTTTTTACGGTATTGTGTCGGGCAACGTGAGATCAGGCGGTCATGCGTTGCATGGCCGCCAGCGGCTGAGCGGGTCTAGTGGCGGCGACGCCCGAGCCGCCGCAATCAGGGCAAGCGCGCGAACGGTGCATCCCCATGATCCTTTCGAGGGCCATGTGAGGGGGAATGTCGCCGAAGGCGTTCCACGGCCGCTCTGCACTGCCGGCGCCGGCCACGCGGCCGCAGCCGTTGCATCGCTCGCATCTGTGTTCCTGAAAATCTTCCACTTCGCAACGTGGGTGAAGAGTGCCTGGTGCCGTCATTTTTATGATCATCTCCTACCAGACGAACATCGGCACCTGGGCGTCACATCTGAAGGTTGCGGCCAGAACACCCAAGGTCGTTCGCCCGTTGCCACCAAGCCGCCCGCGCTCTACCTTGCCACCCGCAATTTCGCTATGCGGCAGGGAACTCCGCGTCACCTGAACCTGAACGTCAATGAACGTTGCGCCACGCAATCTGCTGACACCGTCCCTCCTGCTCGCGCTCGTCCTGCCCGCCGCCGCCTGCGCGCAGGCCGTCCAAGCGCCTGCCAGCCGGCCGGCAGTGCAGCGGGCTCTGGCGGCTGCCGCCCAATCCGAACCGGCCACCATCGACCAGCAGATTGCGCTGTGCGAAATTCCCGCGCCCCCGTTCAAGGAGGCGGCGCGGGCACAGGCATTCGCGGAGCGGTTGCGAGCACTCGGCCTCGAGAATGTCCGGATCGATGCGGAGGGAAATGTCATCGG
>JBBSMO010000250.1:0-4561 GCA_038233155.1 Longimicrobiales bacterium | reverse complement strand
TCCATGACCCCGGACGAGTTCGAGCGGCTCCCGGTCGGCGTCATGGAGATCGACGAGGTCGGCACGCTGCGTAGCTACAACCGCGCGGAAGAGTGCCTCAGCGGCTTCGACCGCAGCCGGGTTCTCGGAAAGAACTTTTTCACTGGGGTTGCGCCGTGCACTCGGGTTCGGGAGTTCAATGGCCGATATGAGGAGATGGTGGCCCGCGGCATCACGCGGGAGGAGGAGTTCGCCTTCGTTTTCCGCTTTGCCCGGGGCGAGCGCCTGGTGACGATCCTGCTGATCTACGACGCGGATCGGCACCGCGGGTTAATCGTCGTCAAGGCGCTGGGCTGATCTCAGCGCATGGGGTGCTGCGCCCCTGAATTTGAACCAGTCTCGGGGCTAAATTCGGCTACCGCGGCCCGGGAGGATTCCCTCCTGGTTTAGATACTCGAGCGGGCTTCGGTACGCCAGTCTCGAGTGCCTTCTCCGGGTATTGTAGTACTCCATCTGCCGGTCCACGACCTCGATCAACTCGGGGAGCGTTTCGGCCTCCCAGAGCAGCGAGTGATTCTCGCCCTTGAAGCGGCTCCAGAACGATTCGATCCAGGGGTTGTCCTTCGCCCCGTTCTCGCTGAAGCTGATGACCACGCCGTCTTCCACGATCAGCGTCCGCAGCCACTCGTAGCTCGTATAGACGCTGTCCTGATCCGAGTGCACCACCAAGCCCAGCGGCATTCCCCAGACGCCGGTGCGTTTCCCTCCAGCACGCCAGCGCCAACTCTCGGTTCGCACTCCCTCCCACGGCCCAGCCCGGCACCCAAGCACTCGCCGGATCCAGCATGGCCATGAGGTACGCCTTCTTGCTTCCGCCCGCATAGCGGAACTCGGTGAAGTCGGTCGAGAGCATCTCCAGCGGCTCCGGTGACCAGCCCTTCACCAGATTCAACTGGCCCTCTGCGCGCTGGAGGATCTCGCGCACCCCACTGGGCCGAGGGTGAGCGACGGTGCGCAGGAGCGAGAGATCCCACTCGTTCAGCAACCGACGCAGCCGCTTGTGGTTGATCTCCTCGCCACGAGCTTCCAACTCCGGCAAGAGCCGCCGGTATCCGTAGGCGGGGTGCTCTCCGGCCACCTCGGCCACCTGCTTCTTCAGCCTCCGATCCTCGGCCGCGACCTCGTCCTCCCGGGCAGATCGCGTCTGCCGGTAATGCCACGTGCCCTTGCTCACCCCCAGGGCTGCGAGGCATCGATTAAGCCCGAATTCTGCCTTATGGCGGCTGACCAAGCCCAGCTTCTCCTCAAGGGTCAGCGCCCGTTCAGAAAATTCTTGAGTAACGCGATCTCCACCTCCTTCTGGCCCACCATGCGCTCCAGATCGCCCACTCTCTTCTCGTACTCCGCCACCTCGGCCGAACTGCCGAAAACCTCCGCACCCTTCTCGAGGAACTCCCGTCTCCACTTCGAGAGGGTCACGGGGTGGACTCCGTAGCTCCGTGCCACCTCGGCATCCGCTCCCTCTCTCTGGAGCGTCTCCAGGACGAGCTGAAACTTGAACTTCGGGCTGTATCGCTTCCCGTTCTTTGCCATCGCATCCTCTCCTTTGGGTTCTGGAGAGAATACCCCCGACCACCTCCGACGTTTAGCACTCCCATCGGTTCAGACCCTGGGGCGCACTCCCTAGGTCTCACCGGATTACCCGCCGACACATCCGTTCGGCCGCGCCTCTTCGGCGGCATCGATCATGGATTCTTTCTCGTACGGAGGCAGCAATGCAGGGAAGCAGCGAATTTCTGGAGCGGGCGGATGTGCTGAGCGACGACGAGCTGGACGCGCTCCCCGTCGGGATGATTCAGCTCAGCCCCGACGGCACGGTGCTGAAATTCATTCACACGGTGTCGCAGCTGGCGCGCTAAGACAAGGACATCGCCCTGGGCAAGAATTTCTTCGATGAGGGCGCGCCGTGCACCAAGGTTCAGACGTTTTATGGGCGGTTTCTGCAGGGAATCGAGCAGCAGAACCTGCACACCGTGTTCCCGTACGAGTCCAAGTTCCGCGACGGGCAGCGCAAGGACGTGATCATCTCGATGTTCTACAGCAAGACGACCGCGACCGTCTGGGTGCAGGTCCAGCGGCCGTAGGACGCCGGCTAGGCGGCGCACAAGCCCGTCACAACATGTCCGGCGGAAGCAGCCCCTCCTCGGCGTCGTGTGGCGTGCTTACGCTCTCCGGGTACATGTCCGCGGCACCGTGGCGGCCGGGTGTGGGCTCGGGCAGCCGGAACATCCGGTAGGTAGGGTAGGCCAGCTCCACATCCGGCTCGCGCGCGAACGCGGCCAGGACACGGCGGCTCGCGCGGTCCATGCTGCCGCGCCGCCGCCGGATGTGCGTCAGGAAGCGCAACGTCAGCTCGACACCGGACGCGGCGATCGCAACGTACACGATCGGGGTGAGCGTTCCGTACTTGAACGCGTAGCGCCGCTCGAGGTGGCGAAAGCCACGCTCCAGCTCGGGCGCGATCTCCGCGTGCAGCTCGCTCGCGATCTCGCGCATCACAGTCTCCGCCCGCTCCCAATCGCTTTCATAGGTGACCTCGATCTTCAGCTCCTGCCAGACGAACGGGTTTTCCGTCGAGGCGGAAAACACATTGGCGGACAGCATCAGGTAGTTCGGCACCGTCACCAGCCGGCCCGTGGACTGCCGGCCATAGACCAGGTTGCCCACTTCGAGCATGGTCGTCTTCAGCAGGCCAATGTCGATCACATCTCCCGTGACCCCACCGACCTCGACGCGGCTGCCGATCTGAACTCCCACGGAGCGGGTGGACAGGTAGATCCATCCGACCACCGACTTCAGCACATCCTGCAGTGAGACCGCGATCCCCGCGATCATGAGCGCGAGCACGGTACCCAGCCCGGCCAGAGCATCCGCGAACAGCGAAATCCCCGTTAGAAAGAGCAGGATCACGTAGCTGTACTTGATCCACTTGCGGAGCGTGTGACGGAGATTGACATCCTTGATCGACTGCCCGACCTGCCGCTGGACCAGGCGGGACAGCAGGTAGAACAGCACTGCGAAGGCGAGAAAAACCAGCAGCTTCTGGCTGGAGTCGTGCAGGTAGATGTCGCGCCAGCGCTCGAAGCCTTCCGGCAGCGGGACCTGGATCTCGATGCTGTCTGTCCCGGCGAGGGGATTCTGCGCCATACTCGGGCTCGGAGCGGTTACAAGGTCGACTGCAAAGCGGCAAAGACCCCACTCCCTGCACGCCCGATCCGGAGTTCGTGGGCGGGCGCGGCCGGGCCTGCGGGGTCAGCCTGCCAACGTGATGAGCTGATGCGTGATTCGTTCCGGCAGAACGTCCGCGACCACTATCGTGGCCGGCCGCCCGAAGCGCCGCGGACCGGCACTCCCCGGGTTCAGCGCCAGCGTGTCGCCGACCTGCCGGGCGACCGCGCGATGCGAATGGCCGAACACGAGCAGCCCCGAATCCGGATACGCCGCCGCGACCGATTCCGGCGTCGGCGAGCCGAACTGCTGGCCGTGTACGACGGTGATTCCAACCCCCTCCAGCTCCACCGATGCGATCTCGGGGAGCCGCGCCCGAATCTCCCACCCGTCGGTATTCCCCCAAACCGCGGTCACCGGCGCGATCGCCTCCAGCTCGACGAGCAGATCCGCCGAGCCGATGTCACCCGCATGCAGGATGTGCTCGACGCCTTCGAAGTGCGTGAACACCTCCGGCCGGAGCAGCCCGTGCGTGTCCGAAATGATGCCCACCCTCATCGTTCGAGATCCGTCTCGCCCGTTTCCCCGCTCCGCCAGCGTGTGCCGATCCGGTGCTCGACGCCGAGGTGGTCCAGGATCCGCGCGATGACGAAATCGACCAAATCGTCGATGCTCCGTGGGCGACCGTAGAAGCCGGGCGCGGCCGGCATGATTGTGGCGCCGGCGCGCGTCAGGCGTGTCATGTTTTCCAGGTGGATCAGCGACAGCGGCGTTTCGCGCGGCACCAGAATCAGCGGGCGGCGCTCCTTGAGCGCGACGTCCGCCGCGCGCTCGACCAGGTTGCGCGAGGTGCCGGCCGCGATCGAGGCGAGTGAACCCATCGAACAGGGGCAGACGACCATACCGCGCGACGCCGCGGAGCCGGAGGCCGGGGTCGCGCCGCGGTCCAGCGAGTCGTAGACCTCGACGCGCGACCAATCACCGGTCGCGGCGCGCAGCTCGTCCTGGCTGCCGATCCCGGTTTCCTCCGCGAGCAGACGCCATCCATAGGCGGATAGGAGCAGCCGCACCGGGGTGCCGGTTTCGTTCAGCGCGCGCAGCAGCCGCACCGCGTACGGAGCGCCGGATGCGCCCGTGATGCCGAGCGTGATCGGAGCGCTGAGATCGGCCCTCACGCGAGCAACCGGCCCGCGAGCACGAACCCGAAAAAAACGAGTGAAATCGCGCCGTTCACCGTAAAAAACGCAGCATCAACGCGCGAAAAGTCATCGGCGCGGACCAGGCTCTGCTCATAGAGCAGCATCCCCGCGATCAGCGCGACGCCGGCGAAGTACAATGCGCCGAGCTGCGGCAC
>JBBSMO010000249.1:0-4562 GCA_038233155.1 Longimicrobiales bacterium | reverse complement strand
TCGCTGCGGAGGTGTGAGGCGGCTACGACACGATCCCAGTAGGGCACGCATCGCGGCGTGGGGTATGGGGGGGTATGAGTTGAACCTCAAACGACGCGAATCGGCTTCAGATCCTTCATGCCCGTAGAGGCAGAAACCCGCTGTTTTCGCGGCCTTTGACGACATCGCCCGCTGTTTCCTCTCGATGGGGTTCAGGGGGTCGCGGGTTCAAATCCCGCCGTCCCGATTGGATGTAAGAGAAAGCCCGGCAGCGCGCCCGGCCGGGGTTGTGTAGGCTTGCGAATCCGGCCGGCGCCTACCGCTCCAGCTTGAAACCGGGGTCCACTCCCGGCCGCTGATCCGCGTTCGCGACGGCCCAGCCGGTCTGGTACATCCACTGCGTCATGCGGCGGAGCTTGGATAGGTCGATGCGCTCTGCTTCGTCGCGCGGGGTGTGATAGTCGGGGTGCAGGAGGGTGGTGAAGAAGATGGCGGGGATGCCAGCGCGCGCATAGGAGAGATGGTCGCTACGGAAGTACCAGTTCTCCGGGTGGCTGGCGGCGTCCCAGGTGGAGTCGAGCGCGAAACCGGGGTTCGCGGCGAGAGCGACGTCCACCAGTTGAGTCGAGTTGCGGTGGGGCGGGATGGAGCCGAGGAGCGCGGCGCTGTCCGGATGGTTGCGGCCGATCATGTCGGCGTTCAGCACGGCGATGATCGAGTCGAGCGGCACCGTCGGGTGTTCGACGAACCACCGGGAGCCGAGCAGCCCCTTCTCCTCGGCGCCATGCCAGACGAAGAGCGCCGAGCGCCGTCCCGGTCGAGCGTGGAAGGCGCGGCCAATGGCGAGCAGCGCGGCGCTGACGGTCGCGTTGTCGTCGGCGCCATTCCAGATCGAGTCGCCATCGATCGTCGCACCGACGCCGTCATGGTCGTGGTGGCCGCTGAAGACGACGTGCTCTCCGCGCAGCGCGGCGTCGGTGCCGGGCACGCCCGCGACCACGTTGGCGGACGGCTGCGTGAAGCGATCGACGCGCAGATCCGCCATCAGCCGCTCGCCGGGGCCGGCGGGGGGCACCGTCTCCGGACGTAGCCAGAGCACAGGCACCACCTGCTCCGGGGATGGCTCTGCCACCTCGAGCAGGAACTGCCCGTCCTCCATGCGATGACCGACAAAGCCGAACTGGGTAGCGGAGACAGAGTCGGCGACGAGCAGGATCGCCGCGGCTCCACGCTCCCGGAGTGCCGCGCTCTGCTGCCGCAGCGCCGCGTAGGTGTAGCGGAACTCGGAGAGGCTAACTCCTGCCGCCGGCAGCGGGTCCGGCGGGGCGAGCGGCACGACCACCGCTTTCCCGCCCAGATCGACGCCAGCCGTATCGGCCATGGAGGAGAGGCGGACCAGCGGCGCGTCCACCGAGACATCGGCCGGGGAGACGACCCACACATCCTCCCAGAGCCGCAGCGGCTGCGCGCCTATCGAGATGCGGCTGCTGGCCGAGGTGCGGACACGATGGAGATCGAAGAATTGCAAGAAAGTGCCGTCATCTCCGGCGGGCTCGAGGCCAGCCTCGCGTGCGCGCTCCGCGATCCACGCGGCGGCGCGAAGCTCGTCGGTCGTGCCGGCTTCGCGGCCGCGCATCGAATCGCTCGCGAGGGTGAACAGGTCGTGCCGAAGCTGCTCCGGCGAGATCAGTTCGGTTCCGGACGCCGACGACCGCGGGGGAACGGTGGCTTCACGCGCGGCGCAGGCGCCGAAGGTCGCCGCCAGCACGATCAGCAGGATAGGATGTCGATTCATCGTGGAAAAGCAGAGAGTGAGGAGCGGTGGCGGGAGCACTCCGCTACCCTGCCACCTTCAATACGACTGCTGGTGGACGCCACGTACCGCTCGGCCGGACGGGTCGGCAACGGCGGCGAACGAAGAATCCCACGCCAGCGCCTCCGGTGTACTGCACGCCACGGATTTCCCGCCGGGTACGCACGCAGCGCAGCTGTCCAGCGGGAAGTGTTCCTCGAACATCGTCCGGTACAGGTATGCTTCCTTGGTGGCGGGCGGGTTGTAGGGGAATCGGAAGGCGGCATTTGCAAGGTCACGACTGCTGACGTGCTGTTCGGCATGGTCGCGGAGGCCGTCGATCCACCCGTAGCCCACGCCATCCGAAAACTGCTCCTTCTGGCGTTCGAGGATGGCGGGCGGCAGCATGTCCGCGAACGCATCCCGCAGGATCTGCTTCTCGATGCGGCCCGGCGCCATCATTTTGGCCGCCGGATCGATGGACATAGCCACATCCATAAAATCTTTGTCCAGGAAGGGCACGCGCGCCTCGACTCCCCATGCGGCCATGGACTTGTTCGCGCGCAGGCAATCGAAGAGGTGGAGACGGTCCAGCTTCCGCACGGTTTCTTCGTGGAAGGCGCGCGCGTCCGGAGCGCGGTGAAAGTAGAGGTAGCCGCCGAAGATCTCGTCGGCGCCCTCGCCGGAAAGCACCATCTTGATCCCCATTGCGCGGATGCGGCGCGCCATCAGATACATAGGCGTAGAGGCGCGCACTGTGGTCACATCGTACGTTTCGAGATGGTGGATCACGTCCGGCAACGCGTCCAGCCCGTCCTGAACGGTGAAGTGGAACTCGTGGTGCACCGTTCCGAGATGCTCTGCCACCGCCCGCGCGGCTGGGAGATCGGGCGCGGCGCCCTCGAGCCCGATGGCGAACGAGTGCAGCCTGGGCCACCACGCTTCCGAGTTGCCCCCGTCCTCTATGCGCCGGGCAGCGTGCTGTTGCGCGCACGCGGCGATGATCGACGAATCTAGGCCGCCCGAAAGCAGCACCCCGTAGGGTACGTCCGACATCAACTGCCGCCGGACGGCATCCTCGAGCGCATGGCGGATCGCCCGGGGCTCCGCGGCCGCACCGCGTACGGTCTCGTAGTCCCGCCAACCCCGGCTGTAGTGACGCTGCAGCTCGCCCCGCTCGTTGTCCAGGTAGTGACCCGGCGGGAACTCCTCGATTGCGCGGCAGATGGGCACCAGCGCTTTCATCTCGGAAGCAACGTATAGATTGCCGTCTGCGTCCCGTCCGATGTACAAGGGGATGATACCCATGTGATCGCGCGCGATCAGGTACCGGTCGCGCGGCGCATCATAAAGGACGAAGGCATAGATCCCGTTCAACAGATCTAGAAACCCGGCGCCATGCTCGCGGTAGAGCGCGAGAATCACTTCGCAATCCGAGTCCGTCCGGAAGTCGTACGGTGCGGCAAGTGAATCGCGCAGCTCGCGATGATTGTAAATCTCGCCGTTGACCGCCAGCACATGCTCGCCGTCCGCGCTTTTTAGCGGCTGGGCGCCGTGCAGCATGTCCACGATCGCCAGGCGCTCGTGTGCCAGGATGGCGCGGCCGCTCGAGTAAATCCCAGACCAATCGGGGCCGCGGTGCCGCTGCAGCTTCGAGAGCCGCAGCGCCTGCGCACGCAGGGGCGCCGCATCTCCACGAATTTCCAGAATTCCTAAAATCGAACACATAGCTGCAATGGTTGATGAGACGCTGGATTCCTGCCCTCCGCAGGAATGACGAACAGGCTGCTCAGGCGCCTGAGCGGGGAGCGTCGCCCGCCGCTGCGGGCCGAACGCGCGTGCCGTTCACTCCAACATCCAAAATCAAGAATCCAAAATCACGCAGCCTGCGGACTCAATACCGCCAGCTCGAGACGTCAGCGCCGGCCGGGTGATTCTTCTCAACCTGCTGGATGATTCGCGGGATGAACATCTCGTGGTAGCGCAGGCGCGACAGCGCGTTCGAACGCGTCTGGTCGCCATTCCAGCAATGTTCGGCGCGGTCCCCGTAGTCCACCTCGCCGCCGTACGCCGGATCGGTGGTGCTCTCTAGGAAATCTTTGGCTAGATAGACGGCGTTGTTGAGGTAGTAGTTGTCCATGTCCCCAACATAGATAAACAGCTTGCCCTTCAGCTTCTCCCCCAGCCCTTGGTCCCAATCGCGCTGTAGGATGTGGACGAGATCGTAATTTTCACGCCAATATTCTGCGACGGAACGGTCGATTTCGCCCGTCTCCTTGTTCCAGATGCGCTGCGGGTACCCGTCCGGTCCTTGCGGCGAAAAGGTCGCCTCCCAGATGTCCCACTGCTGTCCGGACCGGCTGCGCGTGCCCAGCACCAGCTCGAGACGGTTCATCTCCTCGAGCGTCGCGCTGACATGACCGAGCCAGTCGCGGCGGCCGGGGCGCGGAGTGCGCTTCCACTCGCTGTCGAGAAAATACGCGTTCTGATCCTCGTATAGGTTGACGACGGTGTAGGCGCGGAAATCGATGGGGTCGGGGCACGCGATCCACGCGCCGTTGAACTCTTCCGGGTAGAGAACCTGCACGGCCATCGCCTCCCAACCACCCGTCGAACCGCCGTAGGTGAAGCGCGCCCATCCCTCGCCGATGCCGCGGAAGCGCTGTTCGATCTCGGGGATTAGCTCGTACATGATCGCATCTCCCCAGGGGCCTTGGCTGGCGGAGTTCACCGCGTACGAATCATCGTAGTAGGGGGTAGGATGCTGGATCTCAACGAGCAGCACGCGCGG
>JBBSMO010000248.1:0-4565 GCA_038233155.1 Longimicrobiales bacterium | reverse complement strand
GTTTGCTCGCTCATGGCTGTTCGAAGATCGCGGGATGAAACGGTGCAACCGGCTTCCCCGCAATCTACACGACCGGGGCTTTAGAAGCGATAGGAAAAGGGGACTTGTTCAGAGATTCCCTAACGCGCAATCCGAGTTCGCTGCGGACGGTGACAATTCTCTCGCGGCGCGCTGGCAGGCGACGGACCCCGCTGCAGCTCCGATTAGGACGTGGGAAGAGGTCGCTCCAGGGTATCGCGTGGCCCGCAACTGCCAGGGAATCGTGGTAGCTCATCATCTCGATCCAACTGTCGCTGCGCCAATACGGATGCAATCACGCAGCATCATAATCTAATCTGTTGCGGAGACTCCTTCTCAATTGACCGGCGGGAATCGCGGGAAGGAAGAACGCGGGGGAGTCGTGGTTGCACCGCGGCTCCCCTTACTTATTAACTGATGTTCGGAGGATGCGCGTCACATTATGTAATTGCAGAGGCTGCGCTCCATGATCCGCAGTCATCACCGATCGCGCAACAAACGAATTTTATACAACCCTTTCCAAAGCGAGATAATGTCCACATTGATTTACCGCGGTGCGCCCCTGCTCCTCATCGCCTGTCTGCTTCTCCCAGGCTGCCAGGACCGGCAGAGCACCACCGAACCGGCTGCGCTGCTTCCGGCGGTTCACCAACGGGATATCGCCCCCGCGCCCGATTCGACCGGCACTTCCACGCCTGCGAGTGCCGGATCGGACGGCTGTGGCGCAGCGAGCCCTGGCGTACCGATCGATACCACTGTAGCATGCTTCAAGGAACCAACTGAAGGTGGGTGAAGCTCTTATTCTGAGAGGATGAGCGCAGACGATAATCTAACGACTCCGTTGGCCGAAGTTCTCCCGCTCCTGCCGGATCTCCCGGAGCTGGAAAGTCTGCGGTCCGCTCTGCTCGCTGCCGCGAAGGGGAATCCATTCCGCGTCCCTCCGGCCGCGGAATGGTACGTTACGATCGAAGATCGCGTGCTTGATATCCAGGCGATCGAGGATGCGCTGTCCGAATCGGAAACCGAGCTACACCAGCAGGTCAGCGCGCTATATACCGGCTATCGCCGAATCTTTGCCGACAAAATCGCGGGAAACGCCGAGGATGCGGTCTCGAATATCGTTCGGCTGGGTGATGCCGAGTTTGACCTTCACCGATACGACCGCGCGCGGAGGTTCTTCGAAACGGCTCTCGCACTGTCGGTCCCGCTGCGAGAACCTGAGCCTCGGATCCAGGCGTTGCGGCGCATCGGGCGTGTAGCGCACCGCGCTGGCGACTTGCCGGATGCGTTGATGTACTACGAGCGCAGCGCCCGGCTCGCGATCGACAGCGGCGTGGCAGGCGAAGCAGTGATCGCGCTGACCGGCGCAGGTAATGTGCTGACCGCGAAAGGCTCGTGGGAACTGGCCGAGGCGCGCTACCGCGAGGCGTTCGGGCAACTCGGCGGCGAAAGCGGAGAACGTTCGCTGCAAACTGCCCAGCTCTGGCACAACCTCGCGGTAGTGCGGAGGGTGCAAGGCGACTTTGCCGCCGCCGAGTCGCTCCTAGACCGGGCGCGAGATCTCCTCGATGTAGCAAACCACCCCGAATCCGTGGCGTTCAACTACCACAGCCGCGCGGAGATCCGCAGCCGGCAGGGCCGCTTCGAAGAAGCGCGGCAGCTCTGCCGAAAGGCGCTCGCCCATCCCGTCTCACCGCATCTACGTGCAATATTCGGAAGCGACTTGGCCGCATACTATGTGGCGGAAGGACAAATCGAAGCTGCCCGCCAAGCGGCGCGGGAAGCGGAGGAGCATGCAATCGCCTCACGCTCCCCGTACGCGCTCGGCTCTGTTTATCAGGAGCTCGGAAACGTCCATCGTGCCGATCGAGACGAGGAGGCGTGGATCTTCTTCGAGCGCGCCCTCGACATCGCACGCAGGTACGGGTTTCGAAAACTGGAAGCCGACATCCTCCTCGACTACGCGCTCCAGCGCGACATGATGGACGAGCACGAGGAGGCGCATGCGTACCGCGAACGGGCGGCCGAGCTGTTCCGCGAGATGGGGGCCGCCGCGGACGAGGAGCGAGCTATCCAGGCGCTGGCCGCGGCGAGCACCGAGCGGCGCAGCCCGTAATCCTCTTGCCCACCAGCGCCGATCTGCGCCCAAGCAGCGGATCTACACGCCCACCTCGAAGCCCCGCTCCGCCCGCTCGAACCAAGGCTGGTCCGCCCCCGCCTCACGGTCCGCGGTGGGAGCAGACCTACAGCACGCCGACCTGGTACTTGTCCAGCAGTCGGCGGATCCGGTCCGACTGGTCGAGCGGCTCCGGCCGGGACACGGCCTGTACGGCCGCGACCGCACGGTCGAACAGGCCAACGCAGTAGCAGTCGTCGTCCCAGCGCGAGCGGTAGCGAACGCCATCCATCTCCCGCTTGTCCTCGAACGCCGCCAGCGCGAGCTTCTGGCTCTCGGTGTAGTCGGCGCTGTGGACCACGTGTCCCCCGGTGCCGAGGGCAACGAGGCCGGGTCCGTCCAGCCGCGCGAGCCGCAGCGGCCGGCGGACCTCGATCTGTGCGAGCCGCCGGACCCGAAGATCGCTACGCGCGACCAAGCGCTGCGGCGCACCGCGCAGCAGCGACTCTACGAAAGCCGCGTCGGGCGTATCCCCGAGGTAGCAGATCCGGTACTGGCTATCGGGTGCGTCGTAGCGGTGTCGGGCCGGCGCCCCCGGCGCAGGCCCGAACCAGAGCGCGTTTGCGTGCTTTTCGTGATGAATCCGCCAGAGCGGTGTGCCTGCGGGCCAGCGTACGATATTGAGCGCGGGCGAGCGCCGCTCGCTCAAACGGGACCTTGCGCACCGTAGCTCGCGACCAGCCGGATCGCGCGGCTCGTGGTCTCCGGCTCGTCCAGACGCTCGAGCAGCGTCCGCTCTGGCTCGGGCGGTGTGCCCGCGGGCTGTGTCAGGATCGAGAGCCGTATCCAAGGATCGATCTCTGGGTCTGCGCCCACGACTTTGCCTACGCCCTCCGGCACGCCGTGCGAGCTGAACTGATGCGCGGGGTAGCCCCAGTCGCTCTGTAGGGTCGGCACGGCGAGCAGCTTGTTCCGGTTGCGGCGCTGCTGTATAGCGGAGGTCGTGATACCCAGCAGTTCCGCGACCTGACCGCTGCTGAGCAGCCCGCCGGCGGCAGCGGCGATCTGCTGCTTGTACTCCGCCCCCCGCAGAAGCGCGTCAATCCAGGGCGTGATGCGCCCGATCTCGGGTGCGGCCGCCTGGCGCAGCACAAGTGCCGCACTCTCGAGCGGGCTTGCGGCGCGGAGCGCATCGGTCACCACTTCCGGGGTCAGGCTCGTCACGGCGTGCTGCAGCGTCTCGCGGAGCCGCTCGAGAAGCGTGTCGGCCGGCGTCTGGCCCGCCGCCGGAGCCGGTGTAGCGGCCTTGCTCACGAGATCTCCTTGCGGTTGTTGTATCGAACCCAGCTTTAATACAGCATAAAGGTACGGAGCCGGATGCGGATCGTCAATGGGCTTCCAAGCGAGGGGTCGCGGCGCAATATTCGGACGGCACCAGAGCCGGTGGGTGCGCTCGGCCAGAACGGCATCTTCCACTTCCCGGCGAGTTTCCCCATCCGGCATTTCGCCAGACCGCTCGAGGATGAGCGGGCTGCCGATGTTGGACGTCATGATAATCACGGTGTTGCGGAAGTTGGCCACCCGACCCGCCGGCGCACGCCGGGTCGGCGCCTTGCCCACAACGGATACGCTACATATCTTGTTGCGTACTCCCTTCGATAACAGCGAGCACCATGGCCACCCAGTCCCTGCCGCAACCGGAGCGCCCCCGGGCGCGCCACCGGACGAAGAATTCGCCCCACCTCGCCGCAGCGCGGCTGGACTCGATCCGGCGCGCCTTCCCCAGCGACGCGGCGATCGCGGATGTGCTCGGTATGAGCCGCTCCCAACTGGGGCGTTGGCGAGCGGGGCAGACGCCTGACCCGGAAAATGCGCACCGCTTGGCAGCACTTGACGTCGTGATCTCGCTGCTGAGCGGCTACCTCGAGCCGGAGGTAATCGGCGACTGGCTCCGGGGAACCAATCCGCTGCTCGGCGACCGCACCCCGCTCTTCCTGCTCCAGCAAGGGCGCCTCGCGGAGGTCGTCGCGGCAATCGAGGCGGAGCAGAGCGGCGGCTTCGCGTGAGCAGTGCTCCGCCGCTCTGGCGCGCCTTTCCCTGGGACCCCAAGGCCGCCGGGGACGAACCGTTCTCGGCGGCCTTTATACCCCCGCGACAGGGTCACAACCGCTTTGATCTGCCCGGCGAGCCGACTGGCGTTCTCTACCTCGCCGAGTCGGCAGATCATGCGATCGGCGAAAAAATCGCACGCTTCCGCGGCCGCCGGATCACCGAGCACCACCTCCGCGAACACGGCCGTCCGCTTGCACTGGTGGCGGTTCGCATTGCGCCTGCCCTGCTCGCTGCGGTCGCGGATCTTTGCGATCCCGATACCCTCGCCCGGCTCCGTGTCCGGCCGGACACGCTCGCCAGCCGCGACCGCGCCGCTACG
>JBBSMO010000247.1:0-4634 GCA_038233155.1 Longimicrobiales bacterium | reverse complement strand
AGCAGGCGCACCTGCGGGGGATGGAGCTGCACGCCTGGTTCAATCCTTATCGTGCGCGGCACCCGTCGGCGCGCTCGCCCGTGTCGGAAGATCACCTGAGCCGCACGCGGCCGGATCTGGTGCATCGCTACGGCCGTCATCTGTGGATGGACCCGTCGGAGCCGGAGGTCCGCGAGCGAACCACGCAGGTGATTTTAGATGTCGTGCGCCGCTACGATGTGGATGGCATCCACCTGGACGACTACTTCTACCCGTACGTCGAGAATGACGCGGCCGGCCGCCCGATTCCGTTTCCAGATGATGCGAGCTGGGCGCGGTACCAAGCCGCTGGCGGCGAGCTGTCGCGCGGCGACTTCCGGCGCAACAGTGTGGACGGGCTGATCCGCGACCTGTACAGTGCGATCAAGGCGGAAAAGCCCTGGGTCAAGTTCGGCATCAGCCCGTTCGGGTATTGGCGCCCCGGGTATCCTGCGGGTGTCGGTACCACCTTCGATCCCTACGCCTCCATCTATGCAGATGCCCGCAAATGGTTGCTGAACGGCTGGGTCGACTACTTCACCCCGCAGTTGTACTGGCCGATCAGCCGCCCGGATCTCAGCTACCCAATCTTGCTGGGTTGGTGGGTGCAGCAGAACCCCTTCGGCCGCCATATCTGGCCCGGCAACTTCACCAGCCGCGTGATCTCGGCCGAGCCGCGCCCGTGGCGTGCAAGGGAGATCATCAACCAGATCTACGTGACCCGCGGCCAGCCGGGTGCCAGCGGCAACGTGCACTTCAGCATGAAAGCGCTGATGGTGAGCCCGGACTCGCTCGCATCCGCGCTGCTCGAGGGGCCCTACGCCGCCCCCGCGCTAATTCCCGCTACCCCGTGGTTAGCCGCGGGCGAACCACCCGCCGAGCCGCGGCTCGAGCTGACAACCACCGCAGTGGGTACGGCCGTCACCGCCTCGCTGCCAAACGGGCAAACCCCGCACCTTTGGGTGCTGCGCACCCGCCGCGGCAGCGCCGACTGGCGGGTCGAGATCCGCCCCGCGTTCACCTCGCAACTGCTCGTGCCGCTCCCGGCAGAGCTGGGCCTGCCTGCGGTGATCGCGGTTTCCGCGGTGGACCGGAACGGAATGGAAGGCGAGGCGGCGGTGCTGATGCCGGGAGGGTGAGGCCGCACTCCGGCGCGGGGCCCTCACCCCGTCTCGCTTAGGCTCGCCTCCCCTCTCCCAATTCTGGGAGAGGGGTACGTGCACCGCTCGCACCTGCCGCGCGGCAGGTGCTGCCGGGTCTGCTCGCCCCACGATTGCCGCAGAGGCAGGTGTGGCCCGGCACGCAACCACACGCCCCGGGGTAGGGCGCCTGCCAGCTTCAACCGTCTGCGGCGGCGGGCTCTTGCCCGCGGCGAGCGCACTTCCGTAGAATCGACGGTATGGATTCTCCCGCTGAACGGCCGGTAGACAACTCTCCGTACCCGGGTTCGCAACCGCGGTTGACGACAGAAGCGGTGCTGCCGCGGCTGCGGAGCGTTCTCGAGCCGCTGGGCGACGTCGACTTCGCGTACCTGTTCGGCTCGGTTGCGAAGGGGCGCGCCCACGCATCGAGCGACATCGATGTCGCCATTCACTTCTCCTGCGTCTTCGCCGCGGCGGACGACCGGCTGCGTCTCGCTGATCATACTCTCAAGGTCGAGGGGCTGCTCGAGCGGGAACTGCGGCGGCCGGTGCGCGTCGTGGGGCTGAACACGGCGCCGCTGCGATTGCGCCAGAACGTGCTGCAACACGGGTTGCTCGCCGTGGTTCGCGATGATGACGCGCTCCGCCGCTTCTACGTCGAGCACGCGCGGCGGGACCACGACCTCGACCATGCGCGTCGCATCTTCGCACGCTACATGAGCAGCCGTATCGAGAACGGCACCTTCGGTGGTTGAGCGGGCGACGGTGCAGGCGCTGCTCGAAACGATCGAGCAACGGCTCGTCCGGCTCGACGAACTAGCCGGAGCTGGACTCGGGGAATGCGTCGCCGACCGAGATATGTAGGACATGGCGAAGCGCAATTTCGAGGTGATGATCCAGGCGTGCATCGACCTCGCATTCCACCTCCTCGCGGACCTCCCGGAGCCGATGCCCGAAACGAACCGCGCCGCGTTTGCGGCGCTAGTCGGGATGGGACTGCTCGACGCGCCGCTTGGCGCGCGCCTCGAAGCGATGGCGGGGTTCCGCAACCTGCTCGCGCACGGTTATTTGCAGTTGGTGCCGGAGCGGGTCCAGTCCCATTTCAGCTTTTTGCCGGATGTGCGAGCGTATGTCGCTTCGCTCGCGCCCTATCTGAGGGCGCAGGGGGTGCTCTCTTGAGTTCGGTGAGTCTTTCCTCGTTCTTGCCGGCAGTCATCGTCCTTGCGCTCGAGCGCCCGGCACGAGCGGCGCGGCTCACGCTGTTCCTCTGCTTTAGCGTCGGCTGCGTGCTATTCACCTCGCCGGGTTCGGCACAGGCGCCCGCGGCCGCCGGACCGCTGCGCCCGCTCGCCGCCGCCGACTCGCAGTGGGTCGAAACCACGCTCGCTTCCCTGACCCTGCGTCAGAAGGCCGGGCAGATGTTGATGCCGTGGACGGGCGGTGACTACGTGGCGCTCGACTCGCCCGAGTTCGACCGGCTGCGCGAGTGGGTCGAGCGCAACGGGGTGGGGGGGTTGATCCTGTCGATCGGGTTGCCGCACTCGTATGCGGCGAAATTGAACGCGCTGCAGAAGCTATCGAAGGTGCCGCTGCTCGTCGCGGCGGATATGGAGAGCGGGCCGGGGATGCGATTGGCGGGGGTGCACTCGCTGCCGCACCTGCTGCCGCAGGGTGGCGGTACCGTCTTCCCGCCAGCCATGGCGTTCGGAGCCACGGCCGACCCGGAGCTAGCCTATCAGATGGGGCGGGTGACGGGCATCGAGGCGCGGGCGGTGGGGGTGCACATGACGTTCGGGCCGGTGCTGGACGTCAATTCGAACCCGCTGAACCCGATCATCAACATTCGCTCGTTCGGCGAAGACCCGGCTAGGGTGGGGCGCTTCGGCGCCGCCTACATCCGCGGGGCGCACGAGGCGGGGCTGCTCGCCGCGGCGAAGCACTTCCCGGGGCACGGCGACACCGAAACTGATTCGCACCTGTCGCTGCCGGCGATCACGGCGGGCCGTGCGCGCTTGGACGCCATCGAGCTCGGCCCCTTCCGCGACGCCGTCGCGGCAGGTGTGGACGGCATCATGGCGGGCCACATCGCGCTCACCGGCATTGAGGGGGCCGACGCGCCGCCCGCGTCGCTCTCGCCGCTGGTGATTACGCGTATCCTCCGGCGCGAGATGTGCTTTCAGGGCCTGGTCTTCACCGACGCGATGAACATGGGTGCTGTCACCGGCCGGTACGGGGCAGGCGAATCGTTGATCGAGGCGATCAAGGCGGGTGCCGATGTGCTGCTGATGCCGCTCGACGTACCGGAGGCGCTCGATGCGATCGTCGCTGCCACGCGCGACGGACGGATCACCGAGGCGCGAATCGACGCCTCCGTGCGCCGCATCCTGGCGGCCAAGGCGCGGGCGGGGCTCGCTACCCGGAGGCTCGTAGATCTGGATTCGGTCGCGCGCCGCGTTGGCGGCAGGGATCACACGCGCCTTGCGGATGAGGTCGCACGCCGCTCAATCACCCTGGTCCGCGATCGCGAGGGGCGGATTCCGCTCCGCACGCCCGGCAGGATCCTTTCGGTTACCTATGCCGAGCCGAACGCGCTGCTGGCCGGTCGTGAGTTCAACACCAGGCTGGCGGAACACGGCTGGCAGGTAGACCCGGTCCGCGTCGAACCCGGCACCTCTGCCGGCAAGTTCGAAGCGCTCGGACCCCGCGTACGGGCCGCAGATGTAGTGCTCGTCTCGGCCTACATCGTGCCGCGCGAGTATCGCGGCTCGGTGGCGGGCGCGGCGCCCTTCACCTCGTTCGTGAACAGCTTGGCGGACGGCGGCGTGCCGCTAGTGGTGCTCTCGTTCGGTAGCCCGTATTTGCTCGGGGCGTTTCCGGAGATTCCCGCGTATCTGCTGGCGTGGGGCGGGGCGGACGTTTCGCAGCGCGCGGCAGCACGGGCGCTGCTCGGGGTCGCGCCAATCACGGGTACGCTGCCTGTCTCGCTCCCCGCCGCCGGCGGGCGCACGCAACGGAATCAACCATGATCTTTCCGAGGATGGATACCAGAACTAGGCCTTTCTCTTTCGCGTTTGCCGTTGTTGTTGCCGGGTGCGTCGCCCAGCCGATGCCGACCCTGTCCGTGCCGCCCGAAGCAGCGGCACCCGCGCCCGCAGCGGCCGATCGCGGGCCGCAACGCCTCGCGATGTTGGATGCGCTCGCCGGTGCCCGTCCTGACGCTGTCGGCATGCACCCGGGGCTGAGCCCGCTGCTGGACTCGATCGTCAACGCCGCGCTAGCGGACGGTGCCGCGCCTGGCGCCGCGCTCGCCGTCGGGCGCTTTGGTCGGTTGATCCACCTGAAGGGGTACGGCCGCATCGACACGGGTGCAGACGCCAGGGCGGTCGATGCCGAAACCATCTGGGATCTCGCTTCCCTCACCAAGGTGGTCGGTACCACTACCGCGGCGATGATGCTCGAGGAGGAAGGGCGTCT
>JBBSMO010000246.1:0-4635 GCA_038233155.1 Longimicrobiales bacterium | reverse complement strand
TCCTAGTCTTTCCATTACAATTATGCGCCTGCGGCGTTCGCTCTGCCGCCACATTTTTCGCCTTGCACGTTTCGGCTCAGGCTCCCCAGGCTGTTCGCAGCGCTGCTGCTCCTCCTTCCCTCGGTCAGTTTCGCCCAGGGGTCGGCTTCCACTCTGCTCCTGCCCGAGCGCGTCTTCGACGGCGAAGAGATTCAGGCCGGCTGGGCCGTGCTAGTCTCGGGGGATACCATTGCCGCTGCCGGTCCGCGCGGCCAGGTATCGCCGCCGCCGGGAACCCGGGTGATCGACCTGCCCGGCGCGACGCTGTTGCCGGGGTTGATCGAGGCGCATTCGCACCTGCTCCTGTACCCGTACGACCAGACTGATTGGGATGACCAGGTGTTGCGGGAATCACAGGCTCTGCGGGTCGCACGCGGCACGGTACACGCCCGCCAAACACTCGAGGCGGGCATCACCACCGTGCGCGATCTCGGTTCCGAAGGTGCCGGGTACGCGGATGTGGGGCTCGAGGAGGCGATCGACCAAGGGATTATCCCCGGCCCGCGCATGCAGGTTGCTGGTCCGGCGATCGTCGCCACGGGGAGCTACGGCCCCACGGGTTTCGCACCGGAATGGGAGATGCCCAAAGGCGCAGAAGAGGCCGACGGCGATGCATTGATCCGGGTGGTGCGCAACCAGATCGGCAAAGGCGCGGACTGGATCAAGGTGTACGCCGACTATCGCTGGGGCTCGGAGGGCGAGGCACAGCCGACCTTCACCTTGGCCGAGCTGACAACGGTGGTCGAGGTGGCGCACAGCTCGGGCCGTCCCGTGGCCGTACATGCCGTCACGCCAGAAGGCATGCGCCGTGCAATCCTGGCGGGTGTGCAGACCATCGAGCACGGCGACGGCGGCACCCCGGAAATCTTCCGCCTGATGAAGGAGCACGACGTGGCGTTCTGCCCCACTCTCGCCGCCGGCGATGCGATTCTGCAGTACCGCGGCTGGAACAAGGGCACGGAGCCAGAGCCCGAACGGATTCGCCAAAAACGAAGCAGCTTTCGGGATGCGCTCGCCGCGGGCGTGACCATCTGCCACGGCAGCGACGTAGGCGTGTTCCCGCACGGCGACGCGGCCCGCGAACTCGTGCTGATGGTGGGCTACGGCATGACGCCGCTCGCTGCACTCAGGGCCGCGACCAGCGTCAACGCGCGGATTCTGCGGATGGAAGATCGCGTCGGCCGCATCGCCCCCGGCCTGCTCGCCGATCTGCTCGCGGTACGCGGCGACCCGCTGCGCGACATCAGTGATATCGCGAGCCCTGTGCTAGTGATGAAAGGCGGGGCAGTGGTGCGGCAGCCAGAGTAACAGAGTCGCGGGCTAAGGGCCGCGAGCTACGAGCCATCGGCGTGCGTGGCACTGCCAAGATCGCGATTGGTCCGCACCGCATTCGCAATTCGCACGCGGGGGCACCATGTCGCTTTGCGGGCTCCCGCGTTCGCGGCAATGACATCGCGACAGCACGGATCGGCCGGCCCCTCACCCCAGGTACTTCGCGGCGGGGAGGTTGAACTCGCGTGCGGTCAGGACGGTCATCAGATTGTTGGCATCCGAGTTCAATGCGGAAACGAGACCGGTTGCCCTACCGACTCCCGCGCGCCGCAGGGTTTCATCCTGCGTCGCATCGCCAATCAGGTATATCAACTGCTCTTCTATGAACTGCTCCTCGAGCGCCGGGTCGACGTCGACGATGACGAATCGCTCCCCCCTCGCCCGCAGGTCGCGAACAATCGGGATGCCGAACCGGCCGTAGCCGCAGATGATATAGTGGTCGCGCAGCTTCTCGATTGCTTCGGTCATTTTGCGGCGTTGAACGGAGAGCCAGAGCGTATCTCCCAGCACGATCTCTACAGCCGTGGTGATCGCCCATGCCCCGAAGGCGACGCCGAACAGGATCAGCCCGGTGGTGAACAGCTCGCCGGCCGGTGTCAGCGGTTCCACTTCGCCGAAGCCGACAGTAGTCAGGGTGATCACCGTCATGTACAACGCGTCTACCCAGGTCATCGGGCGCGCGGACATCAACCCGGACATGTAGCCGAGCGTGCCGATCACCACTAGCCCCACAAGAATGAGGAGGGCGAGCTGAAAGCGGCGTACCGGTTCTTCGAACGCCTTGCGGAGCCGGCGCCCGGCACCCCCTGCAGGCCGTCGCGGCAAGCGGACAGATCTGGTTGATAGGGCGGCAGGGGCATCATGGCTTGCAGTCTTACCGCGTCGCGCGCCCCTCGAGCAAGAGCGTGCTTCCGGTAGCAGCCGCGGTGAATCAACCTTCTGCTTGAATTCGTTGCGTCAACGCGGGTGTAACTCCCAGCAGCCTGGCATCCAGCGCGAGCTGCCCGCGGTGATACTCCTCATGGGAGATGCCGTGGTGCATCCAGGTAAGGCGCGAGGCGCGCGTGCCGTCGAACTGGCGGATTTTCCGCGCCATCAGCCCCGCTCCCGCTGCCCGGATCGCCTGCCCCCCTCGCGAGTGGGTCGAGCGGAGCAGATCTGCGAGCCCCGCCTGGCTGGTTGCGTCGGGAAGCCCTCCCGCGTGCTCGGCGAGATGCTCGTCGAAAGACTGGCGGGCGAAATCTCCGTCCGTCCGCGACAGCTCGCCGGCCATCATGAGCCCGGAGCGGATGATGTGCATTACCAGCTCCGCGACGGAGAGGCTCGCCTCCGAGGGGCGGAAGCCGAACCGATCCGCGGGCAGATTTTCGATTTCGTCGATGACGCTCCGGCGGGTGTAGCTCCACGCTGCGAGCGCTTCATCTAACAACTCGTTCATCCGTTCGATTTCTCGAGGGTGGCGGCCCAGCACTGAAGCTGGTCGCGGTAGAATTGAAGGGCATCTTCCGAGAACAGAACGAAGCGGATCTCGTCAAACGTGTTTGGATGCTGTTGGACCAAGCCGGCGACCGTGCGAATCGCGACCTCCGCCCCTGCCTCGGCCGGATAGCCGTAGACGCCCGTGCTGATGGCGGGGAAGGCGACAGTACGCAACGCTTCTTCGATGGCGGCTTCCAACGAGCTGCGGTAGGCGTTCGCAAGCACCTCCGGCTCGCTTTCGGTTCCGCCTCGCCACACCGGCCCGACGGTATGGATCACGCGGCGCGCGGGCAACTCGCCTGCCGTGGTTGCCACCGCTTGTCCCGAGGGCAGCCCGTCGCGCATTGTGCCTGTTCGGAGCTGTCGGCAATCATCGAGAATAGTCGGCCCTCCTCGCCGGTGGATGGCGCCGTCCACACCGCCGCCGCCCAACAGCGACGAGTTGGCGGCGTTCACTACAGCGTCTACCCGCTGTTCGGTGATGTCGCCGCGTACCGCTCGGAGGATGGTGCCGCCGATAATAACTTCAGTCATTCCATGAAGGGGTCAAACAGGAAATTTAAACGAACGCAATCCCCGTCTCGCGTTCGCACGCATGTGCGAACGCACACGTACAGGCGGGGACTGATGGCCTTGCCATGCTGCGATGGCGGCAGAGGCTCGTACCGCAGGGTGGCTATTTCAAAATCACTGATCGAGCTCGAACCGCAGTGTACCGGCGTCGAGGTCTGCCTCTGCCAGCCGGAGCCGAAGATGGGTGCCGCCGTGGACCGCTGGGTGCCCATCGGGAGCGTCTATCCGCGCGCGCACCGGCGGGTCCTCGATCTGGAACTCGACGCGCCCGCCCGCCGCCGAGAGCACCAGCGCGTCGAAGGTGCTCCCAACGCTGTCGCGGAGCACCCACGCCTCCGCGACGCTGACGACGCGCCGCTCGAGCTCGCGCTCCTTGCGGGTCGCACCTGCCATCACCCCGGGCAGCTTCCGAAGTGTTGCAATCTGCGGTTCGTCCGGCTGCTCGCCTGCCGCGAGTGAGATCAGCAGATCTAGGACATAGCGGTCCGCCAACCGCCGCAGAGGAGCGGTGCAATGGGCGTACTCTAAAGCCAGAGCTGCATGGATCGGCTCCGGGGGAAGTTCGCCAGCGAACGCGGTGTATCCCGCCGCACGCATCAGGCGGCGCGCCTGCCAGACCAGTGCTTCAATGTGCGGCCGGTTCAGGTCGAGCCCATGGATGAACTCGCGGTAGCTCTGCCACTCGGGCCATCGGTAGCCGAGCCCCTTCGCCGCGAGCCGGAACCGTCGTACGTCCCCCTCATCCGCATCGGTCATCGTCCGCAGCAGCCCGATGCGAGCCTCGATCATACGCAGCGCGGCGGCATGGCCGGTGAGCAACGAGATCTGCGCGTTCCAGTTCTCGGCGGGATTGGGATCTTCGTAGACCACTTCGTACCCGAGGCGCCGCGCCGCCACGCGCTGCACGTGCTGCGCACGGAGAGGCAGCGACACCCCGCCGCGCTCGATCTCGAGCTGCAGTCGTTTCGGCCCAATCTCCGCCAGCAGCGGCAGCGTCTCGCCGCCCGGCATCTCCGGCTCCGGTTCAGTCCCCCAACGCAGGAGCTGTGCGTAGGTGAGCTGCGCACGGCTGCGCACCAGCGCTCGCTCAACCTGGAAGGCTGTCAGCTCCGCACCCGAATCTAGCTTGAAGGTGAACAGGACCGCCGGCCGCTCCTCGCCCGGCAGCAGGCTCGCTCCATTCTCCGATAGCTCCGGCGGGTAGAGCGGCTG
>JBBSMO010000245.1:0-4645 GCA_038233155.1 Longimicrobiales bacterium | reverse complement strand
TCGGTCGCGCCTAGCGAACGCATCAGGGAAGAAAGTTCGGCGAGGGACATGCCGGTGCTGTAGCCCGGCTGCCGCCCGTCCACCACGACGAGGAGGAGCGTTCCGTCCGCACGCCAGCCGACGGCGGTTCGGGGGTGGCGTTCCTCGCCGAAGGCGGGCCGAACGCCCTGTGCGAGCGGCAGAACGTCATCGCCACCGGCCAGCAACACGGGGAAACCGCCCACTACCTCGTTCGGCTTGCCCGGCGCCCCGCGCACCGTGTACCACCAGCGAAAGGTATCGCCTGGCGCCGCGCCGCGCAGCCAGACGGCCGCCCGCCCGCGGGCAGCGAGCACCGGCTCTGCGGGGGCAGCCGCTACACCCTCCGCGAGGGTATCGAGCGATGCGGCGATTCCCACTAGCGTATCGCCAGCGGCGGCTACCAGGCGCAGGCGGAGCTCGACTGCCCCGGTATCGGCAGGTGTGGGTTGGCTGCCGAAGCCGGTATACAGTGTCAGGGAATCTGGCGGTGGTGGCGAGTTGATGCGGGCGAGGGGCAACGAGCGCCCGTCACGCAATGCGGCGGCGCCATCCAAGGACAAGGTCGCGATAAAAGGAGCTCCGGTGTCGATGACGCCGAACACGGGCCGGGCGGTGGGCCCGCTCACGATCTCGCCGCCCTCGAGGTGCGCGCCGACGGTGAGACCCGGGGGCTGGAAGCGGAAAAAGTCGGCGTTGACGGCAGCGACCGGTTCGACGCCGTCCGCGGCCGCCCCGGCGGCGAGTTCACTGGTCGCTTCACGCCCCAGCGGCCCCCCGCCCGCTTTGACCGCCTCGAGGCGCAACTCGCAACGGCCGAGCTCCGCCTCTACGAGATGGACTGCCCATGGCCCGGCGCTGCCGCCGAAGAAGCGGTAGGTCACGCCCGGCCGCAACTCGCGGGCGGACGCGCTTTCCGCCCACGGCGGAGCGGGAACCAGCGGGCGGGCCGTGGGTGCGACCGCCGGGGGCGGGGCGGCGGGCGGCGCCGCCGGGGCAGAGGCCCGCGGCGCGCAGGCGGCCAGCCACACGGCGGCGGCCAACAACAAGAAGCGGAACGATGCGTGGAACTCCATGGCAGCGGAAGGTAGTCCCGCTTCCGCGAAGCACAAGGCTTCCGGCCGGGAGGGCGGGGCCCCCGCGGGGGGCGTAGCGCGAGAGGGCCTTCGGCTGCTACCTTGCAGCTCTTGCCCGCACTTAGGTTACCCTTGCCACCCTGCCGCGCCGCCGGCTCCGCGGAGTCCGGCCCGACGTCACCATCGTGGAAATCACTATCACCTGCCGGCTCGCGGGCGCGATTGCTACCCTGCTTCGTGCATCCCGCGAGGAATTGACGCGCCGCTGGCTCGACCGCATCGCGGACCGGGTGTCGCTCGCGCCGAACCGCATCTTCCCGACGGAGCAGTTGCTGGACCACATCCCCTTGCTGATCGACGGAATCGCCGACTATCTGGAAGACCCGGCGGACGAAATCACCGCGGACATGCCCGTTCTCGGCAAGGCGATGGAGCTGGGGCGGCTCCGGCACGAGCAGGGCTTTTCGGCGCACCAGATATTGCGCGAATACGAGCTGCTGGGCGGGGTGATCTTCGCCTTCATCGTCCGCGAGGTAGATGCGGTGGAGGAGCCGTGTACCCGCAGCGAGCTGTTCGCCTGCGCCCACCGTTTGTTCCGCGCCGTCGCCGTGATCCAGCAGGTGACGGCTACGCAGTACCTGCGTGAAACACAGGCCAAGGTCGGGCAACGAGAGGAGCGCCTCCGCAGCTTCAACCGCCTCGTCTCCCACGAGCTCAAGAACAGGATCGGCGCCGTACGCAACGCGGCGCTTCTGCTGCGCGACGATGCTCTGGACCAGGAGCCTGCCAAGCGGGAGAAATTCCTCTCGATCATCATCGACAATGTCGACGGGATACATGTGGTTCTCGAGAACCTGATGCTGCTGAGCCGCACGCACGCCGATACTCGCCAGCAACAGCATGTACGCCTGCCGGACGTAGTCGCGGAGACGTTCCGGCAGCTTCGCGAGATGGCGGCCGCGGGAGAGGTGAAGCTGCGCACCGCCGGAGAGATCCCCGCGATCGAGGTCAACGCCGCGGCGCTCGAGTTGTGCCTGGTGAACTACGTCTCGAACGGAATCAAGTACGCGGACCCTCATGAAGCGACGCGCTGGGTGGAGGTGAGCGCCGCAGTTGAGGCAACGGCTGGCGAGACAATGGGGGACGAGCTGGTCATCCGGGTACGCGACAACGGGATCGGCGTAGAACCCGGGCGGCGCGACCGCCTGTTCGAACGCTTCTATCGCGCGCACCCGGACCCCGACAGCATCGAAGGAAGCGGGTTGGGGCTCAGCCTCGTGCGTGAAACAGCCGAATCTATGGGAGGACGTGTGTGGGCCGAGTTTTCCGGCGTCGGCAGCACCTTCGCCATAGCCCTGCCGCTTCGCAGGCAGGGAGATGCGGCCCCGGCCTCGGGCCTGAATCCGGAGGGCACTACCTCCGATCCTGCTTTCTGACTGCGGGACGGCCTCGCCTTTCACCGGCCCGCGCGCCGGGCCGCGCCACCTGACATTTCCGTTCAACCCTGGATCCATGCTGCAGCCACCTTCCACAGACTCCGGCCGACGCGCAACGCGCGTCGATGCCTTGAAGCGCGCCGTGCAGGACCACGTCACCTACACCTTGGCGCTGGACCGCTCGGACGCGACCGACCGCGACCTGTACATGAGCACCGCGTGGACGGTGCGCGACCGCCTGGCCGAAAACTGGGCCGCTACGCAGCTCCGTTACCGCCAGGAAGATGCAAAGCGCGTCTACTACCTGTCACTCGAATTCCTGCTCGGCCGTTCCCTCGGGAACGCGCTGATCAACCTCGGCATTCGTGAAGAGACGGCCGAAGCGCTCGAGGATCTAGGGCTGAAGATAGAGGATGTGCTGCACCGCGAACCCGACGCCGGCTTGGGCAACGGCGGCCTCGGCCGGCTGGCTGCCTGCTACCTCGACTCGATGGCAACGCTCGAACTGCCCGGCTACGGCTACGGCATCCGCTACGAGCACGGCATCTTCCGTCAGCAAATCGTGGACGGGCGCCAGGCGGAGCTGCCCGACAACTGGCTGAGCGACGACAACCCATGGGAGATCGCGCGGCCGGACCGTACCTACCCTGTCAAGTTCTATGGCTGGGTGCAGGCCGTGGCCGGCGCGGACGGGCGCGTCCGCTTTCAATGGACGGATACCCATGATGTGCAGGCGATGGCCTATGACACGCCGATCCCCGGATATCGCAATCACACGGTAAATACACTGCGCTTGTGGGCGGCTACCGCGACACAGGAGTTCGATCTAGTGGATTTCATCCGCGGCGACTACATAGCCGCCGTGCAGTCAAAGATGGAAAGCGAGACGATCTCGAAGGTGCTGTACCCGCCGGACGATACCGGCTCTGGCAAGGAGTTGCGGCTGAAGCAGCAGTTCTTCTTCGTATCGGCGACGCTGCAGGACATCATCCGCCGTTATAAGCGCGAGCGGAAGAGCTTCGCGGACTTTCCGGACAAGGTGCAGATCCAGCTCAACGACACGCACCCCGCGGTCGCCGTGCCCGAGCTGATGCGCCTGCTGATGGACGAAGAGGACCTCGAGTGGGAGGCCGCGTGGGATATCGTCACCCGCACCTTCGCGTACACCAATCACACGGTGCTGCCCGAAGCGCTCGAGGCGTGGAGCCAAGAACTGTTCGCTTCCCTGCTGCCGCGCCACATGGCTCTCGTGCGCGAGATAGACCGGCGCTTCCGCCGCGCGGTCAGCGAGCAATTCCCGGATGAACCGGAGCGCGTCGAGCGCATGGCCATTTTCTCGAACGGGCTGGTCCGCATGGCGAACCTAGCCATTGTCGCTAGCCACACGGTGAACGGCGTCGCGGAGCTGCACACCAAGATCTTGCGTGAACGCATCTTCCGCGATTTCGACGAAATGTACCCAGAGCGGCTGATCGCCATCACCAACGGTGTGACGCAGCGCCGCTGGATGCTGAAGGCCAACCCGCCACTCTCCAAGCTGATCAACAGCGCCATCGGCGACGATTGGGTGACAGACCTCGAGCGCCTCTCGGAGCTGGAGCCGTTCGCGGACGACGCCGAGTTCCAGCGGCAGTGGATGGTCGTGAAGGCGAACAACAAGACCGCCCTCGCGCGTATGGTGAGCCATGAGGCCGGCGTGCGCATCGGCAGCGATGCCATCTACGACGTGCAGATCAAGCGCATCCACGAGTACAAGCGCCAACTGCTGAACGCGCTGCGCGTAGCGGATCTGTACCTTTCGCTGCGCGACGACCCGGAGATGGACATCATTCCCCGCGCGGTGATGTTCGGCGGCAAGGCGGCGCCGACCTATTATACGGCGAAGCAGATCATCCACCTGATCACTGCGCTGGCAGACGCGGTCAACGCCGAGCCGCGGGTGCGCGAGAAGCTGCAGGTCGCCTTTATCCCGGACTATCGGGTGACGCTCGCGACGCGGATCATTCCGGGTACCGACCTTTCCGAGCAGATCTCGACGGCCGGGTACGAAGCGTCGGGCACGGGCAACATTAAGTTCGCGTTGAACGGCGCGCTCACCATCGGCACCTTGGACGG
>JBBSMO010000244.1:0-4653 GCA_038233155.1 Longimicrobiales bacterium | reverse complement strand
TGTAAAAAGAACCCCCGCCACAAGCAGCGGCAGGGGTAACTTCATTTCGTAGAAGAGGAACAGTACGATGGCCCGAATAGCCGGAGTCGACCTCCCGCGCGACAAGCGGGTGGAAATCGGCCTGACCTACATCTTCGGAATCGGCCGCCCGACTGCCCGCAAGGTGCTGGCGGAGGCGGGGGTCGATTCGAGCCGCCGCATCAACCAGTTGTCGGACGAAGAGGTGAACCGCATCCGGCGCACCATCGACGCGCAGGTACGCGTCGAGGGCGTGCTGCGCGCCGAAATCGCGCGCAACATCAAACGGCTGATGGACATCGGGTCATACCGCGGATTGCGCCACCGCCGCGGGCTGCCGGTGCGGGGCCAGCGTACCCATACCAACGCTCGTACCAAGAAGGGACCGCGCCGCGCAATTGCCGGCAAGAAAAAGCCCGGAAAGAAGTAGGAGAGAACATTGGCCAAGCCAAAACAGGGCGGCCGCGCCCGCGCCAAGCGGCATGTGGACGCAGAGGGTATCGCTTATATTCAGGCGACCTTCAACAACACGATCGTCACCATCACCGACATGGAAGGGAATGCGTTGGTGTGGGGGAGCGCCGGCAAAGCCGGGTTCAAAGGTTCGAAGAAATCTACTCCGTTTGCCGCCACCGTCGCCGCTGAACAGGCGGGCAAGGAAGCGGTGGGTATGGGAATGAAGCGAGTGCATGTGCGGGTGCAGGGTCCTGGCTCGGGCCGCGAGTCGGCCATTCAGGCGCTCGCGGCGGCGGGGCTTGCCATCCGCTCGATCCGGGATACGACGCCTATTCCGCACAACGGGTGCCGGCCGCCGAAGAAGCGCCGGGTGTAGCGAGCAGGTACACAGCATAGGCGAGGAAGGCGGGCACCGGGAGGCAATCTGGTATCCCCTGCCTCGCGGCACCGGGCGCCGGGTACGGCGTACTTCGTAATCTATTTCTGGTGTAAACCCCCGGGGCCGTCGGGGGGATGAAGCCTTCAACAACTCCGAAGTAAAGGGAGACACGGTTTATGTCGCGTTATACCGGACCTGTTTGCAAGCTTTGCCGGCGGGAAGGACAGAAGCTGTTCCTGAAGGGTACCAAGTGCTTCACCGATAAGTGCCCCATCGAACGGCGCGCATATCCGCCCGGCCAACATGGGGCGGGTAATCAACGCCGCCGAAAGTCTTCCGAATATTCCCACCAGTTGCGCGAGAAGCAGAAAGTCAAGCGCATTTACGGAGTGTCGGAGAAGCCATTCCGCAACTTGTTCGTGAAGGCGTCTCACCAGCCGGGGATCACAGGTGAAAATCTGCTGATCGGCTTGGAAAGCCGACTCGACAACATCATCTACCGAATGGGGTTCGCGTCCTCCCGTAAGGAAGCACGCCAGCTGGTGCGGCACCGGCACGTCCAGGTGAATGGCCGCACGCTGGATATTCCGAGCGCACAGGTGAACCCGGGTGATGAAGTGCGGGTCGCTCCGAAGAGCAAGGATCTGCTCCCCGTCCAGGTGGCTCTGGAATCCAAAACCCGCCCGACCCAAGTTAATTGGCTCGCGGTGGATGAAGGCTCGCGAACGGGCCGCATGGTCGAGCGCCCCGCGCGGGGAGATATTCCGTTGGCGGTACAGGAACAGCTCATCGTCGAGCTTTACAGCAAGTAACGAACGTCGCCGGGCAGCGCCGCGGGCAGCTTCCACCTTTCTTCGGAAGGGAAAGACGACCCAGCGGCACCCGGTGGCTGACAGCTTTAGGGAGAAAATGGTAGAACTCGATCTGACCGGTATCCAGCTTCCGGCGCTGCCGGAGCAGCAGAAAGAAAACCAGGTGGTGCTTCGGCCGCTCGAGCGCGGCTTCGGGCATACCATCGGCAACACCATGCGGCGCATTCTTCTGTCGAGCCTGCGCGGCGCGGCGGTTTGGGGAGTCCGTATTGAAGGTGTGCTGCACGAGCACCAGACGGTGGAAGGGGTAGTGGAAGATGTCCATCAAATTGTCAAAAACCTCAAGGCGCTCGTCCTGAGGATGGACGAGGATGCGGACGAGGCGGTGCTCGAACTGCGCGCGAGCAAGGCGGGGCCGGTGACGGCGGGGGACATCCGCGAGCACCCCTCGGTAAAGGTGGTCAACCCGGAGCACCACATCCTTGAGCTGCAAGATGACCGCGACCTTCGTATCGAGCTGCACGTGAACAAAGGCCGGGGCTTTGTACTGGCAGAACACCACCCGATGCCGCGAGAGGCGGGCCATGACCTGGTCCGGATCGACGCCGTTTACAACCCGGTGCGGCGAGCCAACTTCGTTGTCGAGGAAACGCGGGTCGGGCAACGCACCGATTTCGACCGGCTGGTGTTGCAGGTTGAAACGAACGGCGCCCTAGACGTGAGGAACGCGGTACAATATGCTGCCCTGCTGGCCATCGAGCACTTCAGCTACCTTGCCGGCGCTCATCCCGCATGGGGTGAGGAGCGCGGCTGGAGCGAAGGCGGGATGAATGGGGATGCCGCGGCACCGTTCGAAGGTGGCCGCCGGGTGCCGACGCGTCAGAAAGATATGCTCGGGCGGCCGATCATGGAACTCGAGGAGCTCAGCGTCCGTAGCCGCAATTCGCTGCAGAAGAAGGACATAGAAACGGTGCGGGACCTCGTCGAGCGGACCGAAACGCAGATGCTGGACATCGACAACTTCGGAAAGAAGTCGCTCGAGGAGCTCAAAGAATTTCTCGGCGAGCACGGCCTCCACTTCGGAGTACGCTTCCAGGCTGATGACGATGGAATGCTGTGGTGGGACGCGGACGGCGCGGAAGCGCCGCCCGAGAGTGACGAAGAAGAATCCTAAACCCTGCCGGACCACGCGGAGCTACACACTTTCATGCGACACAGAAAAAAGGGCCGTCAGCTCAGCCGTACGGCCAGCCACCGCAAGGCGCTTCTCCGTAACATGGCGACCAGCCTGTTCCGGCATGGCCGCATCTCGACCACTACGGCGAAGGCAAAGGAGCTCCGGCCGTACGCAGAAAAGCTGATCACCCTCGCGAAGCGCGGCGATCTGCACGCGAAGCGCCTTGCGGCCCGGAAGATTGCGGACCGGGAGGTACTCGTGTCACTGTTCGATGACATCGGTCCGCGCTTCGCCGAACGCGCCGGCGGCTACACCCGTATTCTGAAGCTTGGACATCGCAGGGGAGACGGAGCGGAGGTAGCGATGATCGAACTGGTCGGCGAAGAACAGCAGGCGTGATGCATCCACCGTACGCAACAAACCAAGGGTCCTAATGGCTGACATCGGCGTTTCCCAGAAGTCCGCGGCGAAGCCCACCTGGATTTGGATTCTGCTGGCGGTGCTCGCTGTCGGCGCCCTGATGTGGTGGCTTTCCGTTCAAACCAGCGAATACGAGGCGCAGGTAGTGCTTGACGATCCCGGTGCGGCGAAGGTCGACGACGGCCAGCCGGCCGGACCCGCGGGCGAGGCGGTAGAACTGCCCGCCGTCGCCGCTGCGCCGGACGGATTTGCCGGGCGTACCGTGGCACTCGAGAACGTTCAGGTAGCCGCCACCCTCGGGCCGCGCGCGTTCTGGGCAGATGTGCCAGGTGCCAACCCATTCCTGGTCGTCCTAGACGATGACATGCAGCGGATGCCGGAGCTCGCTGCGGGTGAGAGGCTTTCTCTTACCGGTCTTGTCGAGACTGTGGACGAAGCTGTCCTCGATAGCTGGATACAATCCGGGGCGATGCCGGAGAGCCGCCGCGAGGAAGCCGCATTCGCCACGCATTATGTGCGAGCGCAACGCGCGCGGGTGGCCGCACCCGCGGCGGCCGAATAGAGAGAGTATTCTCCGCCTGCGAATCGCTGTCTGCACGAAGAACTGCAATTGAAAACGGCCGCACAACTGACTGGATGTGCGGCCGTTTTCGCTTTGAAGACCGAAGCCCGGCCTGGTCTAGTTCGCCTTGCGAATCTTCCCAGCGGAGATACAACTGGTGCAAACGCGCATGCGCTTGCGAGTTCCATTGTCCGTTACCACATGAACACGTTGCAAGTTGGGCAGCCAACGCCGCTTGGTCTTGTTGTTGGCGTGGCTCACGTTGTTTCCGCTCTTCGGTCCTTTTCCGCAAACGCCGCAAACGGCCATGGCGATTCTCTCCAACGGATAAATTCGTCCTCGATTATGAACCCTACAAAATAGGCGTGTGCGGCAGCATCGTCAAGATGATTCCACCATCGGGCGCGTTGACACTGCCGGCCGCGGCGTCTACGTTTTGTTTCGGTTCTACTCGCTTCCCCCGCCCGGGGGAGCCCCAACGTACATTCTGCTCTGCATGAAGCGCGCGCTGATCACCGGCATCACCGGCCAGGACGGCAGTTACCTTGCCGAATTGCTACTCGGCAAAGGGTACCACGTTGCCGGGCTGGTGCGGCGAAGTTCGACGTTGAACTTCGAACGCATCGCCCATATTCAGGAGGAGGTCGAGCTAATCTCGGGTGATCTAACCGACCAAAGCTCGCTCATCAACGCTCTGGCCGCCGCGGCGCCCGATGAGGTCTACAACCTCGCGGCACAATCGTTCGTGCAAACCTCGTGGACGCAGCCGGTGCTCACAGGTGATGTAACGGCCATCGGGGTGACGCGCCTGCTGGACGCGATCCGCATC
>JBBSMO010000243.1:0-4656 GCA_038233155.1 Longimicrobiales bacterium | reverse complement strand
TTGATGCGGTTTGCCAGCTTGCGCTGTACCCGCGCGCGCTGCACCTCGTCGAGGCTCGGCGTGGTGCCCACATCCCAGAGCAGCTCGATGCGTGTAGACGAGGTGTTGACGTGCTGCCCGCCAGGCCCGCCCGAGCGACTCGCCCGAAAGCCCAGCTCCGCCGCGGGGACTCGCACCTCCCCGTTGATTTCGAGCAGATCTGCTCCGTTCATCTTCACGCCCCTCTACTCGCGCCGGTCCCCGGTTTGCTGTTCCAACGTGCCCGGCGCAATATAGCACCGTTCGCCCGCGCCGTGACTCCGCCGCGGCGGCTTGATTTCCCTTGATCCTTCCGATGAGCAAACCTAGCAGCGGTTCCAGCCATTCCCCGCGGCACTTCCACCTGATCGGCATCGGCGGCACGGCGATGGCCTCGCTGGCGGGCCTGCTGAAGTCGGCAGGGCACGCGGTGACGGGGTCGGACGAAAACGTCTACCCGCCGATGTCGCACCTGCTGCGGGATCTGGGGATCTCCTACGCCGAAGGCTACGCGGCGGACAACCTCGATCCCGCGCCGGATGTGGTCGTCGTGGGCAACGCCATCTCCCGCGGCAATCCCGAGCTCGAGGCGGTGCTGAACCGCAAGCTGTACTATACCTCTGCCGCGGTGACGATCAAGGAGCAGTTCCTACGAGGCCGCCGCTCGATTGCCGTGGCGGGAACGCATGGCAAGACGACGACCACCTCGATCCTCGCCTGGGTACTCGAGGCGGCGGGGCTCGAGCCCTCTTTTCTGATCGGGGGTGTGGCCGAAAACTTCGGTACCTCGTACAGATTGACGGCTTCGGATATTTTCCTCGTGGAGGCGGACGAGTACGACACCGCCTACTTCGACAAGGGCCCGAAGATGTGGCACTACCTGCCGGAGGTCGCCATTGTCGGCAACATCGAGTTCGACCATGCCGACATCTACCGCGACGAGCAGGCGTACCGCTTCGCCTTCGAGCGCTTCATCAACCTGATCCCGGGTCAGGGTACGCTGGTCGCCGGCTGGGACTACCCGATCGTGCGCGAGCTTGCGCCCGCCTCGTTCGCGCCTGTCGAATCTTTTGCACTGGCAACCGATAGTTCGCAATCGGCTTCCCACCCGCGGTGGGTAGCGGAAGAGGTTGACTTCGGCGAGCAGATCACGCGCTTCCGCGTACGTCACGACGGCAGCGATTGGGGGACCGTCGAGACGCCGCTGGCCGGCGCATTCAACGTGCGCAACTGCCTTGCGGCCATTGCAGCCGCGGATGCGGTTGGAGCAGACCCGGAGCGCGTGCGGGAGGGGCTGCGGAGTTTCCGCAGTGTCCGCCGGCGGATGGAGGTAGCCGGCGAAGCGATGGGCGTGACGGTGATCGATGACTTCGCACACCACCCCACAGCCGTGCGGGAAACCATTGATGCGGCGCGCCAAAAGTACAGCGGGCGCCCCGTAGTCGCGGTGTTCGAGCCGCGCAGCTATACAGCGCAACGGCGCGAGTTCCAGGATGCGTATCGCGAGGCCTTCGCGGGCGCCGACACCATCATCCTGGCCGGCCTCTTTCATCCCGAACGCTATACGGAAGATACAGCAATGAATCCGCACGAGTTGGTGGCTGCGTGGCAGCAGGCAGGCAAACGCGCCGAGCACATCCCGGAGCCGGACCGGATCGTTGAGTATCTCGCCCCGTCGCTCTCGAGCCACGAGGTGGTGCTGGTGATGTCCAATGGTGGCTTCGGCGGCATTCACCAGAAGCTGCTGGGCGCACTGCGGGAGCGCGGTTGATGATGTTCTTGGCTTGGCAGCGGTTGGTCGCGTGTCTACGATCGGGGTGGCGACACCCGCTGTTCATCGCTCTTTGTTGTGCGGGCGCCACTGTCGAAACCGTCACGGCGCAGGAGCGCGCCGGTGAGGCCGGCGATACTGCGACGGCGGTGCAGCTCGAGCCGGTGGTCGTCGAGGTGCTGCGCACGCCGCTGCCCCTGCTACGCGCCCCCTTCGCCGTGAGCGTCGTCGAGCGCGATGCGGCGAGCCGTGCCCGCCCCGCCCTGGCGCTGGACGAGGCGCTGAGAGGGGTGCCCGGTGTCCAGGTCGACAATCGCTTCAACTACGCACTCGGCGAGCGGGTCTCCATCCGCGGCTTCGGGGCACGTACGCAGTTCGGCATTCGCGGTGTCAAGATTTTTCTAGACGGACTGCCCGTTACCCTGCCGGATGGGCAGACTACCCTTAACCAATTGAACGTCGCCAACATCAGCCGCGCGGAGGTGTTGCGCGGGCCAGCTTCCGCGCTGTATGGCGGCAATGCGCTGGGCGGGGTGATCCGCCTCGAAAGCGCCGCACCGCCAGCGGCCTCCCTTGTGCAAGAGGTGGTTGTAGCGGGCGGCTCGGATGGGCTGCTGCGCCTCGAGTCCAGCACGGGCGGGAGCAGCGGACCGGCGAGCTATGTGCTCGAGCTTTCGCGCCAAGACTACGACGGGTACCGCAGCTTCAGCGAGGCGACCAACTACCGGGCGAATCTGCGGCTGCGCGCCGATAGCCGCTGGGGCCGCTTCGGGATCGTTGGCCACGCCGTCGACTACACCGCGCAGAACCCTGGTTCGCTATCGGATTCCCTGCTGCGTGCGGACCGCTCGCAGGCGTTCGCGAACAACGTACGGCAACAGACCGGCGAAGAGGGTCGGCAGGCGCAGATCGGCGTCACCTGGTCGCGGGGCTTCGCCGCTGGCGAAGCCGAGGCGGCCGTGTACGCGCTCACCCGCTCGATAGACAACCCCATTCCGCCGCGCGTGATCGATCTCGACCGGGCGGCGGGCGGCGCGCGCGCAATCTTCCGCTCGAAGCCGCTGCCGCGGTGGGGGCTTCGGCTGGCTGGCGGTGCCGAGATCGACACGCAACGCGATGACCGCAACAACTTCGCGAACAATCAGGGGGAGCGAGGCACCCTTCTCCTAGCGCAAAGAGAGCGGGTGACCGGGTCCGGAGTCTTCGCCGAGGCAACGGCGGAGCCCGTGCCGCGGCTAACGCTGCTGGCGGCGTTGCGCTACGACCGGCTGCGCTTCGAGGCCGATGACGAGCTGATCACCGCCGCCAATCCCGACGACTCGGGCTCGCGCACCTTTCCCGCGTGGAGCCCTTCCGCCGGGTTCAGCTATCGCGTTGCCGAGGGGCATGCGGTATACGGCAACATCTCCCGCGCCTTCGAAACGCCGACTACGACCGAGTTCGCGAACCGGCCGGATGGCGCCGGCGGCTTCAACCCCGAACTGAACCCGCAGCGCGCCACGTCTTATGAAGCGGGCACGCGCGGCCGCATCGGCGCGCTGGCCTCGTACGAGTTCGCGCTGTACCATGCGGACGTCAGCGACGCGCTGATCCCCTTTGAGGTCGCGGGCGCGCCCGGCCGCCAGTTCTTTCGCAACGCGGGTTCCGCGACTCACAGGGGCGTCGAGGCGGGGGTCGAACTGAATCCGGGCGCCGCGCTCACCATTCGGGGATCGTACAGCTATACGGATGCACGCTTCGACAGCTACGTTTTGGACGGAGAGCGGCTGGACGACAACCGCCTGCCCGGCGCGGTGCCGCACCGCGCGCAGCTCGGGGCGACGTGGCGCGCCGGCGCCGGCTACATCGCGGGCGACTTCGACGCTGCCTCGCGCACTCCCGTGAACGACCGCAACACTGCGCACTCACCCGGTCACGTGCTCGTGGGGCTTCGCGGAGGACTAGAGAGTCGCCGCGTCGCGGGTACAAGCCTCGCGCCTTTCGTGGGGATTACCAACCTTCTCGATGCGCGTTACAACGCTTCGGTGGTGGTGAACGCGTTCGGCAGCCGCTTCTATGAACCGGGGCCGGGGCGGTCATTCTTCGCAGGAGTGCGCGTAGCTTTCGGCGCACCCTGAGGTCACTCAGCAGGGTTCGCGCGCCTACGTGCTATCGGCTGCTTCCTCGCGCCGGTGCGGGTCCGGAATCGACTGCGCCTCGATGAACACGTGCTCGATTTCCGGGTGCGCTGTGCGGATCGCCCGGTCCACTCGCTCGATTGCTGCCGTGACCTCGGGAGATGAAAGCGCCTGCCGGAACTGCAGCTCGAGCGTGAGCAGCACCTCCTGCGGGCCGAAGTGCATGGTCAGCGAGCGCACCACACGCGCCACCGCAGGGTCCTCGCCCGCAATCCGCCGGATGCTCTGGATGGTGCGGGGGTTCGCCCCCTCGCCCACCAGCAGCCCCTTGCTCTCGTAGGCGAGGAACACCGCCACGACCCCGAGAATGATCCCGATCACTACCGACGCCGCCCCGTCCATCCAAGGCAGATCGAAGTAGTACGCCACGGTGATGCCGATTGCGGCGACGATTAGGCCTAGCATCGCGGCGCTGTCTTCGAAGAGCACAGTGAACACCGTCGGGTCTTTGCTGCGGCGGATGGCGCGGAGCAGCGGCTGCTTGCCGCGCTCGAGCCCGAACTGCTTGTATGCGACGTACCAGGCGAACCCCTCGAAGATCATCGCCAGCCCCAACACTACGTAGTTCCATGTCGGGTCCGAAATCGGAGTCGGGTGCCGCAGGTGCCGGACGCCTTCGTACATCGACACACCCCCGCCGACCGCAAAGATCAAAATCGCCACGATCAGCGTCCAGAAGTACAATTCCTT
>JBBSMO010000242.1:0-4659 GCA_038233155.1 Longimicrobiales bacterium | reverse complement strand
CGGCCTCGGGTGTGAGCCTGCCATCGTTGACTTCCTCCTGCACCCAGGTATGGTCTACCGTAAGCTGCGAAAGCTCGCCATCACGCAGAAGATAGGCGCGGCTGTCCCCGACATGGCCTAGCTGGAAGCGGCCGGCGGCGGTGATGTGGCAGGCAGTGAGGGTGGTGCCCATGCCGCGAGTCTCGGGATGGGCGCTTCCGTGGCGTACCAGCTCCGCCTGCGTCTTGCGCACCGACTCCCGTAGGGCGGCGAACACCGCATCGTCGGTGTTCCCGGACCGGACCGTTTCAACCAGCAGGCTGCCGACCTGCGCGGCGGCGATCCCGCTCGCAACTTCGCCAGCCGCATGGCCGCCCATTCCGTCGGCAACGAGAAAGACGCCCTGTTCCTCATCCAGGAAGAGCGCGTCTTCGTTTCCGCGGCGCACGCGCCCTACATCAGAGGCACCGGCAGCTTCCCAGCGAATGTTCACGGGCTGCCCGGCAGCGGCTTCGCGGCCGCGGTGACCGTAGCGTTCACCGGCGCTGCCGGCACGTCGAGCACGCCCGCGAAGAGCAGAGCCGCCAGTACGAGCAGGACAAGGAGGGCCACGACGAACCAGACGGGAATCCGCAGCCCGGTCCGCTCGTCGGCGATGCGCTTGGGCGGGGGCGGCTCGGTGTATTCGGCGCGTGCCGTTTCCGGGTCTGCCTCCTCTACGGGGCGGAACTGGAGCCGGACGCCGCCGAAACGCAATGAGGAGCCGTACACCAGCGGCGTCGGGACCTCCGGTGCGAGCCGCACACTCTCTACAAAGGTCCCGTTGGTCGAGCCGAGGTCCGTCAGACGCCAGGCACCATCTTCGAAATCGAGGCGGGCGTGCGTGGTCGAGACAGAATCATCGGGCAGGACCAAGTCGCTCTGCGCGCCTCGCCCGATGCGCATCACCGGCTTCATGATGGGGATTTCCTCTCCCGTCTGCGGCCCTGCCTGCACCCCGAATGAAGCCAGCGCGCCGGAGAGATCTCCGGTAGGAGTGATGGACATCGATGGCGGGCGATCAGGAGGTGCGGGCGATGCGGGCAGCCGGGCGCCGCGCGCCCTGTAGGCCCGCGGCACTGCCGGTTGGCGGAAGCCGTGCCGCGGCGCAAGGAATGTACCGGGCACCACACCGCCACCTCCACCGGCACCGCCGCTGGCGCGAGCCACTACCGCCCGCGAATCTCGCGTGGCGCCTGGGCCAGGATCCGGTTCAGCCGGCGGTGTTCGCGGCGCCACCCCGCGCTTGCGGCTGCATCGGCGGCAGGCCCGGTGAAGGCGGAGAGGCGCTCGGGATCTACCGGTTGCCCCTGCCTGCGCACCTCGTAATGGAGATGCGGACCGGTGGCTCGCCCGGTCATCCCCGCGTACCCGATGATCTCGCCCCGCCGCACAGCGTGACCGTTTTCCATTCCGGCACCAATACGCGAAAGATGCGCATAGCGCGTCGAGTAGCCGTTCGGGTGCTGTATCTCGAGCATGCGCCCGTACCCGCCGCGCCACCCCGAGCTGGATATGCTGCCGTCGCCGGTGGCCCGCACGGGCGTGCCCGAGGCTGCGGCGTAGTCGACGCCCGTATGCGGCAAAATCTTATGCAGCAATGGGTGCAGCCGCCGCAAGCCGAACGGTGAGCTGACGCGCACCGTCTCGAGGGGCCGCAGCCACCCCTGGGAACTCAGCGCGCGGCCGAGCCCGTCAAAGTAGGCGGGCTTGCCGTCCTTTTCGAAGTAGAATACGGTGTGCAGCCTGCCCGCTACCGCGGTCTCGGCGGCTAGAACACGAATGCCGCGCGTCGACCCATCCGGGCGCGCGGAGCGTTCGTACGCGAGCCGCAGCCGCCCGCCGCGATCCATGTCCTCACCCCGCAGCACACCATCGAACATCTTGTCCAGGTGGCGACCGACCATGACCCGTTCAGCACCGGAAAGATCACTGGCGATGGCGAGCAGCGCATCCCCGAAGCTGCCGCGGGCATAGCCGCCGAGGAAGACCGTATCCACAACGATTGTGCTCGCTCGCACCGGTGCGAGCATCGCCGGCGCGGCAGAGCGGGGATCGGCGGGATCTGCCGCGGACGTCGCGGCGAGCGCCGCGGTGGTCGCGGCGGCGAGCAAGAGAGCCCCTCCGGCCAAGGAGGCATAGCGGGGGTTGCGTACTGCCATGTACCTGCGGGAAGCGGAGTTGCGGTCGAACGAAGCGGGGCGCGCGGGGTGATCTATCCCCTCAAGATAGTATCGGCAGCTCCGCAGCGGAAGTGCGCAGGAGGGAAACCCCCATCCGGACGAAGTAGCCGCTGGCCCGCCATCTGCACGCGGACAGCGTATGCCCATCCCCCTCTCCACGATGCTCCTGCAACTGCCCCTGCCGGGGGGCGACAGCATGCGGGTAGCGGTGCCGCTGCCTGCTGGCTTCGAGCGCTGGCGCGACATCTACCTGCACAGCGCTACCCAGAAGCTGCTCGTCTTCCTAGTGCTCGCGGCCGTGCTGTACGTGCTCTACCGCATAGGGCGCCGGGCGGTCGTCACGCATATCGCGGACATCAACCAGCGCCACGTCCTGCGAAAGTGGGCGAAGTACGGATATGTCACGATCACCGTGCTGGTCGGCATCGCCCTCTTCGCGGATCTGCTCACCGGCTTCGGCACCTTCATCGCCGTCATCATTGCCGGCATTGCGGTGGCGCTGCAGGACGTGCTCAAGTCGCTGGTCGGCTGGTTCTACATCTCGACTCGTGCCGGCGTGCAGATCGGCAGCCGCATCGAGGTGGAAGGGGTGACGGGAGATGTGATCGACATCGGGGTGCTCAAGACCACCCTGCTCGAAGTGGGGAACCTGGTCTACGGGCGCCAATCAACGGGGCGGCTGGTGACCATCCCGAATCACCTGATGCTCTCCGCCAGCGTGTTCTCTGCTGCCACGATCAACCCTTTCGTGTGGCAGGAGATGCGGGTGGTGGTCACCTACGAGAGCGATTGGGAGCGCGCGGAAGCCATTCTGCGCGAGATAGCGGGCGAGGCACACGCGGAGATCGCACCCGAACTCGAACGCGGCTTCCGCTCCCTTGAACGGCGTTACGCGTTCAAGTACGGTACGCTCACCCCTATTGTCTAGGTCACCATGGCCGATCACGGCGTGGACCTAACCCTGCGCTACCTCGCGCATGTGCGCCGCCGGCGCGGCAGCTCGGACCGCGTCAGCCGCCACGTGCTGCACGCCTTCGCCAAGGAACCCAACGTCGAGCTCGCCTACCCCACCTACCGCATGTTCCGCCTGGGCGAGCACCCGCCCGGCCGCAGCGGCGCGGCGGACATGTTCGCCGATAGCGGCCCCGTCGAGCCGCTGCAGGACGGCGAGGAAGGGCTGCCGCCGCCGGATCTGTTAGACGCGTAGGCGGCGGGGGAATGGCGGCGGGCGGACCAGGGGCCCCGGGCAGCCGGCCTGATCGGCTTTTTTTGTCATCCTGAGGGAGCGAGCCACCGAAGGATCTTCCATTCGATACGGCTGGAGCCAGATCCCCAACGACCATCCCACGTTCAAGGCAACGGCGGTGCCCGAACCCGGTCCCGCGCCGGTATGCGGGATCCATGGCCACGGGTTGCAACATGTCCAGATTACACGCCCCGGGCATCCTCCAACAAAACTCTCGATATCGCTCCTCCCGCGCATTATCCCGGCGATGAGAGGAACGGCCGCGGGCCGACCCTCTGCCCCTCCGCTCAGCCTTCCTGGGCCGGTCAGCACTTTCGCGCCTGCACGGAACCGCTGCTCCTCAGCCGAACAGTTCGCCCACGGGCACGCGCCACCCCGTCCCCGCCGTCCACCGTGGCATCCGCCACGAGCATCAGTTCTCGCCGGACGCCGTCGTCCGGCATGTTCAGCAGTTCATCGGCGGTGACTGGCCGAAGCTGTGTCGCCATGCTGCCCTCGAGGTTCAGGTGGCGCCCGCGTACTCCTCGACGGGCGGGCAGGAGCAGATCAGATTGCGGTCACCGTAGGCGCTTTCGACGCGCGCCACCGCTGGCCAGAACTTGCGTTCGCGCGCCGGTTGCGACGGGTAGGCGGCGCGCTCGCGCCCGTAGACATGGTCCCACTCGTCCGCCGTCACCATACGCGCGGTATGCGGCGCATTCTTGAGCGGGTTGTCCTCGCGCGACATCATCCCGGTCTCGATCTCGCGGATCTCTTCGCGGATGCCGGTCATCGCGTCGCAGAAGCGGTCCAGCTCCTCGAGCGCCTCGCTCTCCGTCGGCTCGATCATCAGCGTGCCCGCCACAGGGAACGAGACGGTAGGCGCGTGGAAGCCGTAGTCCATCAACCGCTTGGCGATGTCCTCGACTTCGACACCCGCCGACTGCCGGAAGCCGCGCGGGTCCAGAATGCACTCGTGGGCGACGGTGCCGCCGCGCCCCCGGTACAGCACCGGGAAGTGCTCGCCGAGCCGGTGCGCGATGTAGTTGGCGTTGAGGATCGCCACCTCGCTGGCGCGCTTCAGCCCCGCCGCTCCCATCAGCTTGATGTAGACCCAGGAGATAGGCAGAATGCTGGCGCTGCCCCAAGGAGCGGCTGAAATCGCGCCGATGCCCTGCTCGCCGCCGACGTTGATCACCGGGTGGCGGGGGAGAAAGGGGACCAGGTGCTCCG
>JBBSMO010000241.1:0-4661 GCA_038233155.1 Longimicrobiales bacterium | reverse complement strand
CTTCAACGACACCCGCGGGGTGCTGGTGACCCGCGTAGCCGACTACAGCGCGGCGGACAGAAAGTCGGTTACCGAACAGATGAAGATCCTCGAGGTCGACCGCGAACCCGTTCGCGACTCGGATCACTACACCAAACTCGTCGCCGCGAAGCGGCCTGGCGAGGTGATCTCGCTGCTGGTCGAGCACCGGTCGGGCGGGCAGGTGATCATCAATGTACGCATCCCCCGCTGATGCAGGGCGTTCCCCCGGCCGCTCGGAGAGCCGCCTCCAACCCCGCATCCGTTGACCCTCCCCCGCGGCGGGTCTATATTTCGGCTTCCGAACTCAGGCGAAAGTGGCGGAATTGGTAGACGCGCTGGACTTAGGATCCAGTGGCTTTGCCGTGGGGGTTCGAGTCCCCCCTTTCGCATCACACCCGTGTAGGAATCATCAGCACGAATGGCTGCCCAGACCACCACAGACCTGAAGATCGAGATGGAGGCGGCGGAGCGATGGAACCGCCGCCTCTCGATCACCGTACCGGCGGACCGCGTCCAGCGCGTGCGAACGAGCGTCGCGGCTCAAATCGGGCGCACCGCCCGCCTTCCGGGCTTCCGGAAGGGCAAGCTCCCGCCGAAAATCATCGAGCAGCGATTCGGGCGCAGCATAGACCAGGAGACCCTGGACCGTACCATTCAGGATGCCTATCGCGAAGCACTCTCGGCAGAGGGTCTCGCCCCCATTACGCAGGGGCAGATCGACAACGTCGAGTATCAGGCAGGCGAGCCGCTCCGGTTCGACGTTCAGTTCGAGGTACAACCCATCATCGAACTTGCCCGGACCAACGGCTTCAGCGCGGTTCGCCCCAAGATCGAGGTGGGCGATGATGAGGTAGATGCCGTGATCGAGCGCCTGCGCGACGAGCGCGCGGGCTGGGAAGCCATCGATGCCGACACCACGCCGGATTTCGGCGATGAGGTTCTCGTCGAGATCACCGCCGGTACAGGGGATGACGCGGAGGACCCGCGCCAATACCGGTTCGAACTCGGCGAGGGTCAGGCCATTCCGGACGTCGAGGAGGCGATCCGTACGTTGAGCGTGGGGGGCGAGGGCGAGTTCGATGTTCGCTTCCCATACGATTTTCAGGACGAAGCGAGGCAGGGGGCTGAGGAGCACATGCGGATTCGCCTGCTGGACGCCACCCGCAAGGTGCTGCCCGACCTGGACGCGGAGTTTGCCCGCGGGGTCGGCGAAGTCGAAGACATTGCCGCCGTGCGCGATAGAATCATGGAAGACCTGCAGCAAGATGCCAAACAGCGCTCCGAGAGCGATGTCCGCGGGCAACTTCTAGAGCGAATCCTCGAGGCGAACGCATTCGAAGTTCCCGCTTCCATGGAAGAGCGATACCTGGATCACGTTTTCCAGCCGAACCGCGGCCGCGGCGGCGGCGGGAACGAGCTCGAGAACTTGTCGCCGGAAGACGAACAGCGCTTCGCCGAGGTGCGCGACCAGCTACGGCCGCAGGCACAGCAGGCGCTACGGCGCATGCTCGTCGTCGAGCGGCTGGCGGAGCAGGAGGGGCTGCGCGCAACGCAGGACGAGATTGACGAGCGGATCGACGCGCTCGCCGGGCGCCATGGCAACTCGCCGTCCGAGGTCTACATCCAGCTCGAGAAAACGGGCCAATTGGAGGCACTCGAGCGGGAAATCACCGAAGACAAGGTGTTCGCGCACCTGGCCTCCCAGAACCAAATCGTAGATGCGGAGTGAGTCAATGCGCTGATCCGTCCTGGCGCGGGCCAGCGCCCGTTGTTTCCGCACTCTGCGCTTTACACTCTACATTTTAAGCTATGCCATTGTACGCTCCGTATGTGATCGAACGGTCTACCCGCGGCGAGCGCTCGTACGACATCTTTTCGCGCCTGCTGATGGACCGGATCGTCTTTCTCGGCACCCCGATCGATGACAACGTAGCCAACGTGATCATCGCCCAGCTCCTCTTTCTGCAGGCGGACGCACCGGAAAAGGACATCTATTTGTATATCAACTCCCCCGGCGGCTCCGTCTACTCGGGGCTGGCGATCTACGACACCATGCAGTTCTTGAGTTGCGATGTTAACACCTACTGCATGGGGATCGCGGCGAGCATGGGGTCTTTCCTGCTGGCGGCGGGTACCAAGGGCAAGCGGTTCGCACTCCCCAATTCGCGAATCATGCTGCACCAGCCATCCGGCGGCAGCCAGGGCACCGCAGCCGACATCGAAATTCAGGCGAAGGAGATTCTGTTCGTCCGCGAGCGCCTGAACGAGATCTATGCGGAACGCACCGGTCAGCCTCTCGAGCGGATCGAGGAAGACCTCGACCGGGACCGCTTCATGTCGCCGGATGAGGCGAAGGAGTACGGCCTGATCGACAATGTGATCACCCGCCGTGGCCAAGTAGTCGAGGTCGAACACGAGGTTTCCGAAACCGGCGTATAGATTCCGCGCCGCCGCGAGGTGGCCCGCTGGTCCCGGCTCGCATCTCTTTCCCGAATTCTGTCGTCCCCATGCCGAGTGACAAGAACCTTCGCTGTTCCTTCTGCGGCAAGTCCAAAGATGCGGTCAAGCGCTTCATCTCAGGTCCCTCCGTCTATATCTGCAACGAGTGCGTTTCACTCTGCAACGAAATTCTCGCCGAAGAAGAGGAGAAAGAGGCTGCAACTAGTACGGCGCCGCTGCCCACGCCGCTCGAGATCAAGGAGATCCTCGACGACTATGTAATCGGGCAGGAAGATGCCAAGAAATCTCTCTCCGTCGCGGTGTACAACCACTACAGGCGGGTCAATACCAGGATGGAGGGGCAACTGCGGGGGAGCGGCCCCGGGCAGGCCGAGCGGCAGCTAGCGCCGCCGCCCGACGATGTCGAGCTGGATAAGTCTAACATTTTGCTGCTGGGTTCCACCGGAGTTGGCAAAACGCTGTTAGCCCAGACGCTTGCTCGCGTTCTGCATGTGCCCTTCACGATTGTAGATGCGACCACGCTCACCGAGGCCGGCTACGTAGGGGAGGATGTCGAGAACATCCTCGTCCGCTTGCTTCAAGCAGCGGACTTCAACGTAGGCGACTGCGAGCGCGGGATCATCTACATCGACGAGATCGACAAAATCGCTAGAAAGAGCGAGAACCCGTCGATCACGCGGGATGTATCCGGGGAAGGGGTGCAACAGGCATTGCTTAAGATCCTGGAAGGAACCACGGCGTCGGTGCCGCCGCAGGGGGGCCGCAAGCACCCGCAGCAGGAGTACATCCAGATCAACACGCGCGACATTCTCTTCATCTGCGGCGGTGCATTCGACGGTCTCGAGCGCATCATTGAAGGACGCACGGGAAAGCGGCAGGTAGGCTTCAACGGTGCCGCGGCGCGTGCGGAGCAGGACGCAAGCCGCCCCTTTGGCGAGATCGAGCCGGAAGACCTGCTGCGCTTCGGGCTGATCCCCGAACTCGTGGGGCGTATGCCGGTGGTGGTCGCTCTCGACAATCTGGACGAGGACGCCCTGGTCCGGATTCTTTCCGAGCCGAAGAATGCGGTTCTGAAGCAGTACCGGAAGATTCTCGGGCTGGAAGGTGTGGGCCTGACCTTCGACCCTGGCGCGGTTCGGGCGCTGGCGCGCAAGTCCATCGAGCGCGGCACCGGCGCGCGCGGTCTGCGCGCGGTTATCGAGACGATCATGCGGGACGTGATGTTCGACATCCCTTCGCGCACCGATATTCGCGAGGTGGTAGTTACCAGCGAATGTGTGACCGAAGGGATCGCACCTCTGCTCATTCTCGCGCCGGAACGGCAGCAGAAGAAGGAAGCTTGAACGGCAGGTCACAGGGAACAGGTTACAGGTTACAGCCAGCAACATCGCGGGCAGTGGCAGGCTGTTCCCTGTTCCCTGTGCCCTTTTCCCTATCTTGAAAATCAAGTCGGCAGAGTTCATCGGGGCCATCGGCCAGATCGGGCAGGCGCAACCCGACGAGGCACGGGGGCTGCTTCAGGTGGCGTTCGCGGGCCGCAGCAACGTCGGCAAGTCCAGCCTGGTGAACCGGCTGCTGGGGCGCACCAGGTCTCCCGTAGCGCGCGTCTCGCAACACCCGGGGAAAACGCAGGAGATCAACTTCTACCGGGTAGAGACGAATCTCGGTGCGTTCGTACTGGTCGATCTGCCCGGCTACGGATACGCCAAAGTTCCTATGGCGCTCAAGGAGCGATGGCAGCCGCTGATTCGCGGCTATATCACCAACTCCCGGGAGCTCGCGGGAATCGTGCAACTGATCGACATCCGCCACGGACCCACCAACGATGATCACGGCTCGATCGAGTTCCTGGCGAGTCATGCACTTCCCGCCCTGCTCATCCTGACCAAGGCGGACAAGCTCAACAAGACAGGGCGAGAGAGCGCGACGGCCACAATCGGCGAACAGCTCGCCGCGGACCCTGACCAACTGATTATCTTCTCGGCGAAAACGGGCGAGGGCCGCGAGCAGTTGCTGGAGGCGTTGGGAGGGCTATTAGACGGTCACGAGTCTCGGGTCGCGAGTCGCGAGGATACAGTTTAAGGTCGGCCGGGATGGCGGCGGCGCCGAACTGCGCACGGTCCTCACCCCGGTTTGGAGACGCCGCTCTGGCGCGGGGCCCTCACCCCGGCTCGCTTAGG
>JBBSMO010000240.1:0-4663 GCA_038233155.1 Longimicrobiales bacterium | reverse complement strand
GGTGCTGCCATGGGGCGAATGGCTGGCGTGGCGCAACCGCATCGGCGAGCCGCGCAACGCGATGCTCGTAACCGGCGCGATTCTGCTCGGGTCGCTGATGCTTCGCGACCTCAACGCGGTCGCGCCTCTGATCACGATGTTTTTTCTGATCACCTATGCGATGCTCAACGGTGTGCTGCTGATCGAGCAGAGCCTGGGGTTGCTGAGCTTCCGCCCCAAACTCTCGGTGCCGAGATGGGTGCCGCTCCTAGGGCTGCTCGGCTCGCTGTTAGCGATGTTCATCATCAACCCGACGCTGAGCTGGGTTTCGATCGCGGTCGTTCTCGGCTTCTATTATCTGCTGCTGCGCCGCCGCCTAGATGCGCCCTTCGCCGATGTCCGCAGCGGCCTCTTCGTTTCGGTCGCCGAGTGGGCGGCTACCAAGGTCGGCGAACTGCCGGGGCGGCAGGAGCGTGCCTGGAAGCCGAACCTGATTGTTCCCGTTGAAGATGCCCGCGAACTTCGCGGAAGCTTCGCCGCCATCGAAAACATCACCCGCCCGAAGGGCACGGTAAAGATTCTCGGGCTTGCCCCGCAGGGAGACGGCGTCGGTGCCGCAACTCTGGGTGAGCGCCTCAGCGAACTCAGCGCCGCATTCCGCAGCCGGGGGATTTTCTCGACGTACACCGTTATCGATGCCGGTGGCTTCGCCGACGGCCTCATCGCGGGGATGCAGGCGCTGCGCGGCGCCTTCTTCCGCCCGAATATCGCTTTTTTGCGGATGCCCGAGACCGCCCGGCGCGAGGAGGAGATGAGGCGCATCGTGCGGCACGCCCAGGAGCTGAACGTCGGCACCCTGCTCTACGCGCCCCACCCGGTAGCCGGGCTCGCACAACGCCGTGCGGTCAACGTCTGGATCCGGGACCGCAGCCCCGACTGGCGCATCTCGTGGGATATCGGGAACCTGGACCTGTCGATCCTGATCGGGCTGCAGATCCGCAACAACTGGGACGCCGAGCTGCGCCTCATCATGGTCGTGCAGCACCCGGAGGACGAGGCGAAGGCGAGAAGTTTCCTAGAAGACCTAGTCAGCCTCGCCCGGCTGCATGATGCCCAGGTGATGGTCGCCTCCGAACGCTTTGATGACGCGCTCGCCGCCGCGCCGCAGGCGGACCTCAGCATCTTCGGCCTCGGCTCGGAACCCGACTTCGAGCTGATGCGCTACCTCGTAGAGGAAACCCGCTCGAGCAGTCTGTTCGTGCGCGATTCCGGGCAGGAGAGCGTGCTGGCGTAACTTTGCCCGGAATCTACCGGCGTTGCTCACCGGCATTTTCGGATCCGGGCCAGCCGTTTGACTTCTCACCCTCCAAGGGCCGCCCGCCGCCGGCGCACATAGTCGGACACGTGCTTGCCGTAGCGGTCCACGAACGGCTGCAGGTGATCGTCGCCTTTTATGGTGCCGCGGCAATCGGAAGCGCCGCAGCGGCACTCGAACGGCGGCATGAGCTCGTTGCAGAAGGTAGCGTAGTCGAGGGTGATCTCGTCGCCTGGCTGCAGATCGTGTCGTGCGACCATGTCGAGTCCCTCGATCCACGTCGTGGGATCGCAGCCGTGGTTGATGGGGCGCCACTCCTCCGGGTCGCGGCTCCACATCACCCATAGCTCGTCCGTCAGCGGCCAGGCGTAGCGCGCAAACCACTCGCTTTCCGGCAATTGCCAGTTGCGCTCGACGTGCGAGCGGGCGACGAGGGTGTGTGGTCGCTCCTCCCCGGCGACGATGCACTCGCCGCTCGGGATCGGCCGGACAGCGAACATGCCGTAGCCGCCGTCGGCGGTCGGGCGGATCTCCCAATTCGGAAGAGATCGCTGGTGGCGGCGCAGCGCTGCCTCGACGATCTGGGCGGTAAACCCGTCATGCCCCGCCGGATCGTGCATCAGGCAGAGGTCGGCGCTGCCAGGATTATCGAGTGGGTAGAAGATGCCGGGATTCGGGTTGATCTCGAGCATCCAAGGGCGCCCGTCGCGATCCAGGCGGATGTCGCAGCGGCCGTAGCCGGTGCCGTTCAGGCCGCGGAAGAGCTGCGCCGACATCTCCCGAACCCGCTGTTCCAACCGAGCGTCGTTCAGTGGCATCGCCCACATCGCGCCGTGACCGATCCACTTCAGTTCGAAATGCTTGAAGCTCTCGCCCTCGGGAAAGCGGAATTCGACGGGAGTGAAGGTGGTCGGCTGGTGAAAGTCGTCGGGGTTTTCCGCGACCAGAGCCGTGCACTCCCCTCCGTCGATGAACTCTTCGATCAACGCGCCGCCGAAACCATCGATCATTTTCCGCAGGCGGTCGCGCAGCTCACCGTGGGTGGTGACGCGGGAGGCGCGCGTCAGCCCGATGCTGCTGTAGCTGCTCGGGTGCTTGACGATCAGCGGGAAGCTCAGGAGGTCGGCGGCCCGTTCCGCATCGGAATCCTCGTACGCGAACAGGTAGCCCGGGGTGTCGATGCCCCAGGCTGCGCAGACTCGCTTCATGGCCTCCCGGCTCGGCTCGTAGAACTCGGACGACGCGCCGGTGAACGCTTGACCCAGCCGCTCCAGCGCATGCACCACCTCGATGCCGGGCCGGTCCTCGTCCCTCGCGCCATCGCACAGGTTGAAGAACAGATCGTAGCCGTCGTGCGCGAGCGACACCAGCTCGCGAACCGCGGTCGCCTTGCGCAGGGCGACCGTATTCCACTGTGCGTCGGGCAGGTACGGGCGGGGATCGCACGGGATGTCGACCGCGCGCATCGGGGAATCCGAGTCGGCGTAGTCGTCCGTGAGCAGGCAGATGCGCAGCCGGTCGGCTGCGTTCAACCTGGATTGTGGCGGTCTGTCCAGGCGCACAGAATTGCCGACTGGTCCAGGGCCGGCTCCCCATTGAATTCGATTGCCTCCGGGCACGCGGCGTTGGTCTCGATCAGCATGATCGCCGCCTGCAGTGCATCGTTCAAGGTCGGGAAATCACGCTGCTCGTGCATGCCGTCGCGGGTGAAGGTGAGCACCGCATGCGAGCGTGGGAATGCGGCTTCAGGGCAGGACCAGACCTCCAGGACCTCTGTCCAGAGCTCGGAGTCGCGTACGGCGGTGGGCTGCGCTTCACGGGTTTCAGGTGTCAGACCGGCGGCAGCCATGGCGTGCACCGCCGTACAAAGGACGGAGTGCAGCCGCTCGACCTCAGCCACCAACGCGAGCACCGCGTCAGGGTCGACGGCCGCCTTTCGTTTCGCCGTGGCGCGGATGGCGGCCAGTTGCTGGGCCTGCATCGCTCTCTGCGTCTGCACGATCATGGTATCCTCCTCTGAACGTGAATCCCTCGGCCCCTCAGACCCACTCGCGCTGCAACTCGTCCAGCGCGGCGCTGCCGGGGCAGAGCTGGTGGAACGGGAGGTCGTTCAACGCCTCTTCCACCGTGTTTTCCGTGGTGTGCAGATCCGGCGTACTCTCGTCCACATAGAGCAGCCCCGTCGGGATCTCGCCGCGCTCCTGCACGGCGCGTACGTGTGTATACGCCGCATCCCGGTCCGCGGGATCGTAGTCGTCCGCTACTTTGCGGAAGCGTACCAGACTGCCGTCATGCATCTTCACCGTGGTACCGCTCCCCGGCGGAGAGGTGGCGGTGATCTCGTTGCGCAGCGGCACGAAATCCACCGGCGACAGCTCGAAAAAGTGCTCGCGGGTATGCAGATAGCTCTTGGTGGAACCTTCGTGATCATTGAAGGTCACGCAGGGCGAAATTACATCCACGAGGGCGAAGCCGCGGTGTGCCAGCGCCGCCTTGAGGATAGGAACGAGCTGCGGCTTGTCGCCGGAGAAGGCGCGGGCGACAAAGGTCGCGCCGAGGGTCAGCGCCAGCAGGACCGGGTCGATGGGCGGGAGGGCGTTGACGGCGCCGCGTTTGGCGCGCGAGCCCACATCTGCCGAGGCAGAGAATTGGCCTTTGGTGAGGCCGTAAACGCCGTTGTTCTCAAGCACGTACAGCAGATCTACATTGCGCCGCATCGCATGGCATAATTGGCCGAGGCCGATCGAAAGGGAGTCGCCATCGCCGGAGATGCCGACTAGCACCAGGCCGCGGTTCGCCGCGCGCGCGCCCGTCGCGACGGATGGCATGCGGCCATGCACCGAGTTGAAGCCATGCGCCTGGCTGATGAAGTAGGTCGGCGTCTTGGACGAGCAGCCGATGCCGCTCAGCTTCGCCACCCGGTGCGGGGGTACGTCCATCTCGAAAAAGGCCTGCACGATGGCGGCGGTAACCGAATCGTGGCCGCAGCCCGCACACAGGGTGGACATAGACCCCTCATAGTCGCGCCGGGTGAGCCCGAGTGCGTTCGTTGGCAGGCCGGGGTGCCTAATCCGCGGCTTCGCTATGGATGTCATGGTCGCTATTCGGTAGATGTTGCCGCACACCCTCGACGACCCTTTGGGCGCTGAGCGGCACTCCGCCGTAATCGAGCACCGGCAGCAGCCGGGCGGGCGCCGCTCCGGTCTCGAGGATCAGCAGCGAGCGGAGCTGCGCATCGCGGTTCTGCTCGACCACGATGCACTGCTCGTGCGCCTCGATGAAGTGGCGGACGGCGTCGGGAAAGGGAAACGCGCGAATCCGCAGGTAGCTGAGCGGCAGCCCTTCTGCGGCTAGGTGCGCGAGCGCCTC
>JBBSMO010000239.1:0-4664 GCA_038233155.1 Longimicrobiales bacterium | reverse complement strand
GCGGTGCCGCCAACGCTCTGCTTGGTCCCACCGCCTACTTCGATGCGGCGGCGGCGCGCCTGCTCGCTCTTAGGAATCTTGACGGTCAGCACGCCGTTGTCGAAAGCCGCCTCGATGGACTCGGAGTCCACATCTCGCGGCAGAACGAAAGAGCGGGCCAGCGTGCCGTAGCGGCGCTCGGCGATGTGATACTTGCCCTCCTCGCCTTCCGACCGCTCCTCGCGCTTCTCGCCGCGAATCGTAAGCACGTTGTTCTCGACATCGATCTCGATGTTCTCGCGCCGCAGCCCCGGCATTTCGGTCTGCACGCGGATCTCGCGCTCCGTTTCGATCACATCCGTCTCGGGGGCGCGCATCAAACTGCCGCCACCCCGCCCGACGGCGCCGCCCGACATCATGTCGAACAATCGGTCAAAGGGGTCGCTGCTCGCCCGGTAATTGGTTACAGCCATGGTTCTCATCCTTGCAGAGGTTCGAGCCGGCACATCCGCGCCGGTGTTCACGTTGGCGCCGCTCATTTTGCAATTGCAGGACCACTCCCAGAGCCCGTTTTTTCTGCCAGATCGGCAAGACACGGCCACCGCGGCGCACGATCCTTGCAATTTTTTCAGGCCGCAAGCAACCACCGCTCTTTTCAAGACGGAGATGGCATGATCAGCGACTACGATCGCGAGTTCCGCCGCTATGGTTTCGGCTATTTCCCTGGCGATGTGGGCCCTTTGGGCGGCTACGGCATCGGCAGATTTGCGGGCATGCCGGGCGGCATCGCCTATGGGCTCGGTTTCAACCCCTACGGCGTTCCGGCGCCCGGCTTCGGGGGCTATGACTACGATTTCGAGCACCGGCGCCCGCCGAGGCAGAGCCCGACCTACGGCCGTCGCGGCGACCAAGCCGTGCAGCGCTGGGCGCGGAATCACGGCTACGATGCGGGGTACACGATCCAGCCCCGGCAGGGGCAAGGGCGCCCGCCGCCGCAGGGGTCAGCCCGGAGCGGCGGGTCCCGCGATGTCCGCCAATCCGGGGGCCGCGGCGGGCCTCGATATCGCCCCTTCCGGTAGCCCCGGCGGGCGCAAGCGCGCGCGCCGCTGACAACGCGCCGGTCGGTGTCTGGCCGCCCCTGCCCTGTACACAAGGCGATTTCGCCCTATTTTGTCGCGTACCGAACGGCCCCCTGGCACACCGCCGGGATGTCACCGTAGCGTTTCCGCTAAAAGAGAGGAGCGAATGAAGCTGCAAGCAGTTGCGATTGTGATAGCGGTATCTCTGCTCGCCGCGTGTGAAAGCGGAGAAGAGGTTCCGGAAGAAACTTCGGCCGAAGATCAAGCATCTTCGGCGATGACGAATGCCACCGGCTCCATCCGCATCGTAGATTCTCAGGGCCGCGAGCTCGGCTTCGCGCAGATGAAGGAAGAACCGGGAGGAGTCCGGTTCTCGCTGCAGCTCTCGGGGCTCGAGCCGGAAAGCGTGCACGGAATCCACATCCATGAGCGCGGCTCCTGCCAGCCGCCGGCTTTCGAGTCGGCCGGCGGGCACCTCAACCCGGGCGACAAGCGGCACGGCCTCGCGAACAGCCTCGGGCCGCACATCGGCGACCTGCCGAACATCACCGTCCGCGAAGACAGCATGGTCGTGACCACAGTCTTGGCAAACGGCGTGGTGCGCGGCGACGCCCCCAACGGCCTGCGCCGGCCAAGCGGGACGGCTCTCGTAATCCACGAAGGTCCCGACGACTACACGACCGATCCGTCCGGCGACTCCGGCGGACGTATCGCTTGCGGAGTGATCAGCAGCGGCAGCTGATATCAGTCGCGAGTCGCGAGCTGCGAGTCGCGAGAAACCAAGCGGGGGTGCGTCCGTCACCCGCGAAAGCAGGGGTCCAGCGTCGCCGCGTGAAGGCCGTGCGGCGGGATGCCCGCCTGCGCGGGAGCGACGGCTGCCTAGTGGGCGAGTCGTCGTTGGGTGGTTGGCTTTATCAACAGCCTTTCACGCTGCGAGGCGCAAGACTATCCCCTCATCGCCGTGCAGCTCGATGGGTCCGTCCAGCCGCTTGCCCTCGCGCTCTGCATGCGTACCGAGCAGAACCTCCCCCGCGACGGTCACCTGCTCGAGCTCGAGCACCACGGGGCGGTGTCCGAGGTTGACCGCTACCAGCAGCCGCGCGCCCCCGTGCGCGCGGACGAAGGCGAACGCGTCGCCCGCGATCCCAACTGGGACGTAGGAGCCGACGGAGAGCGCAGGCTCGCGCTGCCGCAGCTCGATGAGGCGGCGCTGAAACGAAAGCATCGACGCGGGGTCCTCCCGCTCGGCTCTGACATTGATCGTTTCCGAGTCATCGCCGACGGGTAGCCACGGCGTGCCGGTGGTAAATCCGGCGTGCTCGGTCGAGTCCCACTGCATCGGCGTGCGCGCCGGGTCGCGGCTGTTCGCGAGCGGGTCGTCCGCACCGCCGAGGGTCGCGCGGAGCCCCTGCGGGTCCTGCACCCGGTCTGGCGGGATGGCGACGTCGTGCATGCCGATTTCGTCGCCGTAGTACAGGGTTGGAGTGCCGCGCAGCGTCAGCAGCAGCAGCGCCGCGACCCGCGCCTGTGCTTCGCCCACACGGCTGGCAATGCGCGGCTTGTCGTGGTTGCCTAGCACCCAGTTGGGCCACCCGCCGGGCGGAACGGCGCCCTCGTACTCGCTGATGGCGGCGAAGATCTTTTCCGCTTCCCACGGCAAATCGATCAGTTGGAAGTTGAAGGGCAGGTGCGCGCCCGACCCGTCCTTGCCGTAGTAGGTGACCAGCCGGTTGATCGGGAGGTAGATCTCGCCGATCATCACCCGCTCGTCATACTCGTCTAGCACGCCGCGCATCATCGCGACCGTGTCATGCACCTCCGGCTGGTCCGTCGAGTAGGCGGGGATCAGCTTGCGGTACTCCGCCTGCTCGGGCGTCCACCCAGGGTTCGGCGGGTTGTCGCGGAGCTGCGCATCCTTGATCATGTGCCAGATCACGTCTACGCGGAAGCCGTCGACGCCTCTGTCCAGCCAGAAACGCAACACATGCAGCATCTCCTGCTGCACCTCCGGGTTGCGCCAGTTCAGGTCCGGCTGTTCCTTGAGAAAGGCGTGGTAGTAGAACTGCTCTGTTGCCTCGTCCCATTCCCACGCGCCGCCGCCAAACACGCTGAGCCAGTTGTTCGGGGGGCTGCCGTCCGGCTTGGCGTCTTCCCAGATGTACCAGTCGCGCTTCGGGTTGTCGCGCGACGAGCGAGACTCGACGAACCAGGGGTGCTTTTCAGAGCTGTGGTTCGGGACCAGGTCCAGGATCAACTTTATGCCGCGCGAGTGCGCAGCCTCCAGCAGCGCGTCGAAATCGTCCATCGTGCCAAACAGCGGGTGGATGCCTATGTAGCCGCTCACGTCGTAGCCGAAATCCGCCATCGGCGAAGGGTAGATGGGGGAAAGCCAGACGGCATCTACGCCCAACCATTGGAGATAATCGAGCCGCCGCATCACCCCGCGCAGGTCCCCGACGCCATTTCCGCCGGTGTCTTGAAACGAGCGCGGGTACACCTGGTAGATGATGCCCTTCTGCCACCACAGGAAAGCTGAGAGCTTGTGTTCGCCGTGCATCATGACGGCCCCGACTGGCGCTCGAGTTGATCGGCGCCGCGGACGCCCTCGAGGAGCCGGGCGTCCAGCGGCGGCGACCCGTCAGTCGAGTGAAGCACCGAAACATCGCCCGTGGTTTCCATGATCACCGCCCTGACGTGGTTGAGGTTCAGAACATTCGCCGCGCGGAGCTTCGAGCGCAGGTCGCCCTCGCTCATGTGCGCGACGCGAAGGTTCTCCTCGATGATGCGGCTCCCCGCCATCAGCAGAATCGGGCTGTTGTCGACGTGCTCGGAGACCAGTGCAAAACGGCGGCGCAGCTTGGCCACGACCATCTGCAGCGTGTAGAGCGAAACGAGCGCGACGATGCCCTGGATGAGCGGCGGGTTCTCCGCGATGATCGTACCCGCGATGGTCGAGCCGATCGCGACGGTGATCGCGAAGTCGAAACTCGACATCTTCGAGAAGCTTCGCAGGCCGGCGATGCGCGTGAGCAGGAGCAGACTCACGTACATGCCGACGGCTGAAAACGCCACTAGGGCGAGCGCCGTGAACGAACCCATTAGCCAGGACTGCATCATCGAAGGTTCCAGGGGCGACAAGTGGGGAAATAGGGCGGCGCCGCCTGCCTAGCGAGCGAGCAGGTCATCGCCCTCCGTCGCCGCCGAGCGCGACGCGGTACCAGCGGTAGTCGTAGCCCTCGAGTTCGAGCCGGAAGCGGCAGCCGCCCAGCGCTTCGCACGAACCGTCGCCGAAGACGGGCTCGAGCCCGGCAGCGTGCTCGTCGGCCAGGTCGAGCACAATCTCGGCGCGGTCCGCGCCGAGATTGTGTACGGTCACGACCGGGTTCCCCTTCCACTCGATCACCTGCGCGAATACGGCCGGGTCGTCGAACGCGATAGTGTACCACGAGCCGAGGCCGAACTCGGGACAGCTTCGCCGCGCGCGGATCAGGCGCTGCATCCACCGCAGTAATGAGTCCTCGTCGTCCTGCTGCGCCGCGACATTCACGTTCTTGTACGAGAACGCTCCGGACTCGATCACCGGCCGCGCCAGCTCCTTCTTCGGCG
>JBBSMO010000238.1:0-4664 GCA_038233155.1 Longimicrobiales bacterium | reverse complement strand
CGCGCGATGACCCGCGACGACATGGACTGCGTGCTGGACGAGTTCGTGCGCGCGACGCAGATGGCGATCGAGGCGGACTTCGACATGCTCGAGCTGCACTGCGCACACGGCTACCTGCTGTCCAGCTTCATCACGCCCCTCAGCAACCACCGCACGGACGAGTACGGAGGCTCGCTCAACAACCGGCTGCGCTACCCGCTCGAAGTATTCCGAGCCATACGGGCGGAATGGCCGGAAGACAGGCCGATCTCTATCCGGATCTCGGCGACGGATTGGATCGTGGACGGGCTGCAGGGCGAGCACGCCGTAGATGTTGCCCGCGCGTTTCACGAGGACGGCGCCGACATCATCCACGTCTCGACGGGCCAGACGACGCCGGACGCCCAGCCGGTATACGGACGCATGTTCCAGACGCCGTACAGCGACCGTATCCGCAATGAGGCGGGCATCCCGACCATTGCTGTCGGCAACATCACCACGCCGGATCAGGTGAACGGCATTATCGCAGCGGGACGCGCTAATCTATGCGCACTAGCACGCCCGCACCTCGCTGATCCGAACTGGACGCTGCACGCCGCCGCGGAACTGGGGTACGAACCCCAACGCTGGCCCGTCCAGTACCTCGCGGGTAAACGCCAGCTCGAGCGTCAAATAGAGAAACAGCGGGCGATGGAAGAGGAGTTGCGGGGAGCGAGTACGGTTTGATGTTCAGCGACCAGCTTCGGGAGAAGCCGTGACAATTCGTGAAATGGTGTTCGCCCGGCGAGACGAGATCAAAACGATCGCAGAGCGACACGGCGCCTTCAACGTGCGCATCTTCGGCTCTGTGGCGCGCGGAGATGCGGGGCCGGAGAGCGATCTCGACCTGCTGATCGATGCCGGCCCCGTCGTCACGGCCTGGTTTCCGGGCGGGCTGGTCGCAGACCTCGAGGAATTGCTCGACCGCCGCATCGACGTCGTCACCGAAAGTGCGCTCCGCCCTGAGCTGCGCCCCTACGTAATGCGGGACGTGGTGCCGCTGTGAACGACCACGAGAGGAGGAGAGACCGGATCCACCTGCAGCACATCCTCGAGGCGATCCGCCGCATCGAGGAATACACTTCGGCTGGAAAAGCCGAATTCATGCAGTCGCACCTGCTGCAGGACGCCACGCTCCGCAACCTGCAGACGATGGCGGAATCTACACAACGCATTCCGGACTCGCTCAAGGCGACACAACCGACTGTTCAGTGGAAGGCGCTGTCCGGCTTCCGCAATGTGCTGACCCACGGCTACCTCGGCATCGACCTTTCTCGCGTCTGGCAGATCATCGGTGATCAGGTGCCGGCGTTGAAGGCCGCCATTCAGGAGATGGCGGCCAAGGAAGCTGGTCCCGATGCCTGAGGAGTGCACGGATAACATCCCCCGCGGTCCCGTTTGATCATCGGCTCGGAAGGCGCGAGAGCCACCGTCGGCACCGCCCCGCCCCGAGCCCGGTCGCGCCGACGCGGTGACTACGGCCGCGTGCTGCGCACGAGGAAGCTCACCTTGCACCCCACGCGGTAGCGGGCAATGCGGCCGTTCTCGACGATCGCCTTCTGGCTGTTGACGTAAATCTCCTGGATGTTCTGAACTGTCTCCGCTGCCTCTTTGTAAGCGACTTGTACGGCATCTTCGAACCCTTTCTCCGATTCAGCGATGACTTCGATCACTTTGACGATGGCCGGCATGGTATCTCTTGGTGAATTGTGGACCGTTGGGAGCGTGCGCTCCGCCGTCGCCAGCGTAAGGCGCAAGGAACATTCCCTGCTCGTCCCGCCGCAGCAGCAAATCCCCGAGCAGCGATGACCGGTGACCGACCGCTCGCGGGCCGCCACGCCGTGATTACCGGCGGCGGGCGGGGCATCGGCGCGGCGATCGGCGCCGCGCTGGCGGCGATCGGCGCCGATCTGACGCTGATGGGGCGCACGCCAGAAGAGCTGAACATGCGGGCGGCACTGTTGCGTGACGAGCAGGGGGTGCGCGCCGGGAGCGTACCGTGCGATGTCGCCGACGCGGCATCCGTCGCGCACGCGTTCCGGCAGGCGCGGGAGGCACTGGGCGACCCGCACATCCTCATCAACAACGCCGGGCAAGCCGACGGCGAAGAGTTCGCAGGCATGAAGCGCGACCTCTGGGACAGAATGCTCGCGGTGAACCTCACGGGCACGATGCTTTGCACGCAGCAGGTGCTGCCCGCGATGGTCGAGGCCGGCGCCGGCCGCATCATCAACATTGCCTCGACCGCGGGGCTCAAGGGCTATCCCCGGCTCGCCGCCTACTGTGCCGCCAAGCATGGGGTGATCGGCCTTACCCGTTCGCTTGCCCTGGAAACCGCCAAGCTCGGCATCACCGTCAACGCCGTCTGCCCCGGCTACACCGACACAGCCATGGCGCAGCATGCGATCGACGCTCTGGTCGAGGGGATGGGCATAACGCCCGGTGAGGCGCTGAAGATGATCACGCGCATCAACCCGCAGCGGCGCATGGTGCAGCCCGGGGAGGTCGCCGCCACCGTCGCCTGGCTCTGCTCGCCGGAGGCCGCCGCCGTCACCGGCCAAGCGATTGCCGTGGCGGGCGGCGAGGTGATGTAGATGCCGCGAGCCGCCTAGTCGGGTGTGCGGGATGGTTCGGCCGCCGCCGCCTCCCGCACCTCCCCCAGCAGCGCGACCAACGAATCCACATCTTCGGGCTGCGTGCGGTAGCTGGTGATGCACGCGCGGAGCGCGGGCGTGTCGCCGCGCAGGCGCGTGGTCGATAGCCAGGCCTTGCCGGAGCGCACGACCCGCCGCGCGATGCCGTCCAGGTACTCGGCGGATGCACCGTCGTCGCGGCTCGCATCTACAAAGCAGACGACCGGCAGCGGGGTCGAGTTGACGACGCGCCAGCTACTGCCCGTAAGACGCTGTCGGAGCCGCTCGCCCATCGCCGTCTGGTGGCGGATGGTGGCGGCGTAGCCGTCCCACCCCGCGACCATCAGCGACAGGAGCAGCTTGAGCCCGGTGAAGCGGCGGGACCACTGCATCGAGTGCGCGAACGGGTCGCGGATTTCGAGCCCGGCGGCGTCGCGGGGCATGTAGCCGGCGTCCGTACGGAAAGTCCGGCCGAGAATGTCGGTGTGGCGGGTGATGAACAGCCCGGCTCCCATAGGCACTGACAACCACTTGTGCGCGTCGAAGGTGATCGAATCCGCGCGGTGGATTCCGTCGAGCAGGGGCCGCAGCTCCGGCACCAGCGCCGCGGCCCCGCCCCACGCCGCATCTACGTGGAACCAGCAGCCATTGCTGGCGGCGATCTCCGCCAGCGCCTCGATCGGATCCACGGCGCCGGCGTTGGTGGTGCCGGCGGTGGCAACGATCAGAAAGGGTTTGCAGCCGTCGGCGCGGTCGCGCTCGAGCCGATCCGCGAGCACGTCCGGCCGCAGGCGCAGCTCTTCGTCTACCGCCACCTCCCGCAGTGCAGCCGTTCCGAGGCCGCAGAGGCGCGCGGCTTTCAGGAACGAGTGATGGCTCTCGGCGGAAACGTACAGGGTCGGCTGCGCATTCAGCGCGCGCAGCCCGCCGGCGCTGAAAGCGGGGAAGCGCTGTACCAGCGCCGCGAGTACGGCGGTGTGATTCGCCTCGGCGCCGCCGGAAGCGAAGGTGCCGTCCACGTTCGCGGTTTCGTAGCCGAAGCGCTCGCCGAACGCCTGGATCAGGTGGCGCTCCGCCTCGGCGGCGAAGGGGCTGTGGCTCCAGGCGGCGAGCTGGGGGTTGAAGGCGGCGACCAGGGCGTCCGCGGCAATGCCCATGGTGGCCGGCGCGGGGTTGAACAGCCCGAAGTAGCGCGGGTGCGGGGTGTGTACCTGGTGTTCAGCCAGCGCACCGGCGACTAGGTCCAGCGCCTGGACGGGTCCCAGCGGCTCGGTAAAATCCAGCGGGTCGAGCAGGGCCCGCAGCGCGGCGGGGTCCAGCGCCGGCGCGACGCGCAGCCCGGGCACGCTGCGGATGTGGGCTTCTACGATCTCGATCAATTTTTTCCACAGCGCCGCCCGCCCGGCTTCACCCAGCAGGAGTCCGGGCTCAGCGGGAGCTACCGCAGGCAATGCAGATCCCGAAGATGGAGTCATTCGGCGGCCTCCGAGGTGTGCGCCGCCTCCCAGGCGAGCAGCGCGCGCTTGCGGTCGCTGCCCCACCGATAGCCGCCGAGGTTGCCAGTTCTGCGAATCACGCGGTGACAGGGGATCAGATAGGCGATCGAGTTGCTCGCGATGGCCGAGCCCGCCGCGCGCGCCGCCGAAGGCCGGCCAATCCGCCTCGCGATCTCGCCGTATGTAGTCACCTCGCCCGGGGGGATGCGGAGCAGTGCATCCCATACCCGCACCTGAAAGTTTGTGCCGCCAGCCAGCAGGCGGATTTCGCGGCGCGCTCCGCCTCTGCCGGTGGCTCGATCCGCATCTTCCGAAACCGCGGGACTTGCGGTGTCATCTTCATCTTTGGAAAGGAAGATGCAGCGCGCACCCGCGCCAGTAGATTCAGGCTGGTGGCGCAGCGCGGCGCGCGGCCAACGCTCCCGCAACGCCGCCTGCGGATCTGGCGAATCGTCCGAGTTGAAGGTCAGGTGGCAGATGCCGCGCGGCGTAACGCCGAGCAGCGCATCGCCAAAGG